>JBOFCW010000045.1:0-9090 GCA_051646395.1 Bacteroidales bacterium | reverse complement strand
GGATGGTTTGACAAACGAATGATGTATGATGAATGTCACCGTATGCCGCTTCTGATGCGTTATCCAAAAGTAATCAAAGCCGGTACTTTAGCTGATGCAATCTGTATGAATATCGACTTTGCTTCTACTTTCCTTGATTTTGCAGGTATCGAAATCCCGTCTGACATACAAGGTGTATCACTGAAACCCGTTCTTGAGAATGAAGGAAAAACACCTGAAGACTGGAGAAAGGCCGCGTATTATCACTATTATGAATATCCGGCCGAGCACATGGTTAAACGTCATTACGGAATCCGCACGAAAGATGCGAAACTGATCCATTTCTACAACGATATTGATGAATGGGAAATGTACGACTTGGTTAACGATCCGCAGGAACTGAACAATGTTTACGGTAAACCTGAATATGCTGCATTACAGCTTGAAATGCATGCAGAAATGGAAAAAGTACAACAACAATATAAAGACATTGATCCGACAGAAAAAGAGATTATCCTTTTCAAAGGAGACCGTCGGGAAATGCACCGTCAGGAATTATAAAAACCATCTAAACAAACAAATATGAATCGCAGAAAATTTTTAAAGAACACGGGCTGGTCTGTACTGGGTATGGCAGCTTCGGGAAGCTTATTAAAATCTTGCACACCCGGAAGTAAAGAGGCTAAAAAAATCATGCCTTCAAAATCCAACCTGAAGTTTTACTGGGGTGACCTTCACAACCATTGTGACCTGACATACGGACATGGTGATATGCGCAGTGCATTCGAAGCAGCCAAAGGCCAGCTTGATTTCGTATCAGTTACACCTCATGCTATGTGGCCGGATATCCCGGGTGAGAATGATCCACGCCTGAGATGGGTGATCGATTATCATACTGGAGCTTTCGATCGTTTGCGTCAGGGTGGTTACGACAAATATGTTGCGATGACCAACGAATATAATAAAGAGGGTGAATTTCTTGCTTTCGTAGGTTATGAGGCTCATAGCATGGAGCATGGAGATCACGTAGCTCTAAACTATGATTTAGATGCTCCTCTGGTAGAATGTACTTCGATCGAAGACTGGAAACGCGGAGCAAAAGGACACAAAGTTTTTGTTACTCCTCATCACATGGGTTACCAGGGTGGCTATCGTGGTTATAACTGGAATGCGTTTTCTGAGGGCGACATTACCCCTTTCGTAGAAATGTATTCACGCCACGGTCTGGCTGAAACAGATCAGGGTGACTACAACTACCTGCATGATATGGGGCCTCGTCAGTGGGAAGGTACCGTACTTTATGGTCTTGAGCAAGGTCATAAATTCGGTATGATGGGTTCTACTGACCAGCATGCCGGATATCCGGGAAGCTACGGAGACGGACGCATGTGTGTTTTGGCTCCATCTTTGACTCGTGACGAAATCTGGGAAGCGATGCGTACACGTCGTGTAGGTTGTGCTACTGGTGATAAAATCACGATTGATTTCCGTTTGAATGATGCCGTTATGGGTGACGTTGTACGTGGTAACAGCCGCCGTATCTATCTGAACGTCGAAGGTGGAAACTGTATCGACTACGTGGATATCGTGAAAAATGGTCGTACGATCGCACGTATGAGCGGTCCGATGACACCGGTTGTTCCGAATGAAGAAATGATCCGTTGCAAAATCAAAATGGAGTTCGGATGGAACCGTGATGAGCATTATGTACGTTGGGATGGTAAACTATCTGTAAATAAAGGAACTATCAATGAAGTAATCCCATGTTTCCGTGGTGCTGCCTTCACTTCTCCGCAGGAAGATGATTTGAAAAAAGGTCACGTATTCGAGACAAAGGTAAACCGTATTCTTTCTGCTACAGAAAAAGAAACGGAACTTGAAATTTATACTACTAAAAACCCGAATACGGTAACTGCCGCTCAGCAGGGTGTTATTTTGGACGTAACAATGCCGAAAGACGGAATCCTGAAAGCAGAATTCAATGGTAAAACATTCGAACACAGTCTGGCGGAACTATTAGAAGGTAGCCGTTCTCATTTTATGGTGGGTTGGTTGAGCGAAGCGATTTTGTTTAACCGTGCTATGCCGGAAAGTGCTTTCACTGTTGAACATTACATGGAAGATACCACTCCAGAACGTGATACAGATTATTATTACGTACGTGTACGTCAACGTGACCAACAATGGGCATGGAGCTCTCCAATCTGGGTAGAAAGAGTATAATAATATGAGACACGCAATTGGAATCGATTTAGGTGGCACTGCCATCAAATTTGCGGTAATCAATGAAGAGGGCAATTTCTTATTTTCAGGGAAATTGCCTTCCCTCGCACAGGAGTCGGAAACAGCGGTTCTGTCGCAATTGACAAATGCAATCGCTCAATGTCAGGACTATTGTAAGGAAAATCAGATTACCCCTGAAGGTATCGGACTGGGGACACCAGGTATTATCGATGCTACAAACCGCATCGTCTTGGGTGGAGCTGAAAACATTAAAGGATGGGAAAATCTGGATGTGGCTTCTGCTCTGGAAGATGCTTCAGGCCTTACTGTTTATGTGAGTAACGATGCCAATCTGATGGGATTGGGTGAAGGTGCCTTCGGTGCGGGTAAAGGCTGTGGAAACATTGTTTTCTTTACTGTCGGAACCGGTATCGGTGGAGCTGTAATGATCGATGGCAAATTATTCAACGGTTTTGCTAATCGGGGAACAGAGCTTGGTCATACGGCACTATTCTCCGATGGAAAACCATGTAACTGCGGTTCTGTAGGATGTCTGGAGGCATATGCATCGGTAACAGCATTGGTTGAAGATTTTATTCTTGCATCGAAAGAAGCAGGTCGTGAATATGATGAATCTGAAATCAACGGCAAATTTATTGTTGACCTTTATCTTAATAACGATGAAGTAGCAGTAAAGAGCATGAACGATCATTTCTTTTACCTGGGTCGTGGAATAGCAGGTTTCATCAATATCTTCAGTCCTGAGCAGATTATTATCGGTGGCGGGATTTCAGAAGCAGGTGAATTCTATATCGAAAACATTCGTGCACAAGCACTCAAACATGCTATGCAGGATTGTTCTCTCAATACCCGTATTGAAGTTGCCACTTTAGGCAACAATGCTGGTTGTATGGGAGCAGCTCAACTTGTTTTCTCACAGAAATAAAAAAACCGAAGAGGTTGTTTCAGATGATTATTTTTCGTCATCATTTTTTCCGGATTTTTATCCGAAGATGTGATCCGATCGACAATTAATTTGAAACAACCTCTTTTCTTATGATTATAAGGACATAAACAACTTTTAATTATTCATTCGTATGCGAAAAAATATCCTTGTCGTTTTTTGCTTTTATGCGCTGACAGCCGCAGCAAAGTTAACAGAACCGACCCTGATGCATGAGATACGGGAAACACCATCTCCATTAAACGGACAACAGGTGATGACCTCCTCTCCTGCCCTGATGTGGCCGGATAAGTTTCCTCATCTTGGACCGGTTTTGGATGGTGTAGAAGAGGAAGAACACAAACCTCATGTAACTTACAAAGTGCGTCTTGCTTCTAACAAAGAATTCACCAAAGATCTGATGGAAGCGGATCGCAACTGGGCTTTCTTTAATCCGTTTCAACACCTGAAACCGGGCAAATGGTACTGGCAACATGCATACGTCACACCTGAGGGAATGGAAGAATGGTCACCCGTTTATGAGTTCTCGATTGATAAGAATGCACGAAAAATGGTTGCGCCTTCACTGGATGAAGTATTGAAAAAACTTCCGACGCATCATCCGCGCGTTTTGCTGGATAAATCGCAGTGGGACGAGATCATCGAAAAAAACAAAAACAACCCAGAAGCGGGTCTTTTTATCAAACAGGCAAATGAAGCGCTCGCTATCAGACTGGGCCATATCGATTTGGAGATCGATACGTCTAAATTGTCTATTCTCACAAATGATGTACAGCGTAAATCGTATCGTATTCGTGAAAGTCGAAAAATAGTCGATCGCGAGGAGAAGAATACAGAAGCGCTCGTTCGCGCTTATTTATTGACAAAAGATAAAAAATATTACACCGGAGCGATGGATCGTATCCGTGAAATTCTTTCATGGAAAAGCAGCGTTAATTTCGCCGGAGATTTCAACTCATCAGTTCTTTTGGCAATTAGTACTTCAGCATACGATGCATTCTATGATTTGCTGACTAAAGACGAAAAAACACTGTTACTGAACAGTATCCGTGAAAACGGAAATCTTTTTTTCGAAGAGTTCGTCAATCACCTGGAAAACCGTATCGCGGACAATCACGTATGGCAGATGACTTTCCGTATCCTGACGATGGGAGCTTTTGCTACATATGGCGATCTGGAAGAAGCAAATACGTGGGTTGATTATTGCTATAACATGTGGGTAGCTCGTTTTCCGGGTCTGAATGACGATGGGGGCTGGCACAATGGCGATTCCTACTTTCATGTGAACGTGCGTACGCTGATCGAGGTTCCTGCATTTTACAGCCGTATCACCGGATACGATTATTTCAATGATCCATGGTATAACAACAATGTCAATTATGTGATTTACCAACAGCCTCCGTTCTCTAAATCGGCTGGTCATGGAAATGCGCATGAAGGACAAAAAAAACCGAACGGTGTGCGCGTCGGATACGCTGATGCCCTATCACGCGAATGTCAAAATCCATTTGCTGCCGACTATGTAAAACAGATCCTAAAGAAAGAGAAGGATGTAATGAATAAGACTTTCTTAGGAAAAGCAGGCGACCTGACATGGTATCGGATCACCACTTTCAAAGAACCGGTGCAATCGGAACTGACTTTGAAGAATCTGCCGAATGCTCATATCTTCCCACAAACAGGTTTGGCTACAATGCATTCCAAATTGGAAGAAACAGATAATAACGCGATGTTTTCTTTCCGTTCAAGCCCGTATGGGTCAACTTCTCATGCCCTTGCTGATCAAAACGGATTCAATACATTTTTTGCCGGCGAACCGATATTTTACGGCAGTGGCCATCGGACAGGGTTTACAGATGATCATTGTATGTATGCCTACCGGAATACACGTGCTCACAACGCAATGTTAGTGAACGGAATGGGCCAGAAAATAGGAACCGAAGGATACGGATGGATTCCGCAATATTATGAGGGAGAACAAATCTCTTATTTCGTAGGTGATGCGTCGAATGCTTATGGAGAAGTTACAGCTCCAATCTGGCTGAAACGAGGCGAATTGTCCGGAACAAAGTTTACTCCGGAAAAAGGATGGGATAAAGACCGATTGAAAAAATATCGTCGTCACGTAATCCAGTTAGGAGATTCGGGATTATTTGCGATTTATGATGAAATGGAGGCTATCGAACCGATTACATTCAGCTATTTGCTTCATACAACTGAATTCCCGATGGAGGTAAAAAAAGAAAAAAACAGAATCATCGTTACCGGGCGAAATAAGAAAGGATATGCCCACGCCAATCTGTTTTGCTCTGAAAATACATCGGAGAATATGACCGATCAATTTTTCGCCCCGGCCATAAACTGGCTCAACAAAACTACGGCGGATGGAAAAACCATAGAATACGATAACCACTGGCACTTTTCTGCTACCTCGGATAAAGCAACACAAACCCGGTTTCTGACCATTCTTGATATTCATGCTAAAGACGGGATGGCTCGCGAAGTGAAACGCAACGGAAACCACATAGAGGTTGAAGGTTGGGTTATTGAGTGTAATCTGACTCCTGTAGGAAATGCAGCCATCTCTGTGGTCGCACCGGCGAAATCAGCATCTCTGAAATATGATGCTAAAAATGGAGATATCCGGATTACAGATACAGTAAAAGGGAAGAAGGTTTCTACCAAACTGGAAGATGAGTTTCCTGAACTGGAAATCTGATTTTTTAAACTGACAAAAAGAGCGTCACCGTATCAGGGCGACGCTCTTTTTTATTTATTTCGAATAAGAACATTCAATATATGGGGCATTCTGCACAAAGTCGCGACTCTGCCGGATCCCCCGGAAAGACCCGTCGGTAAAAGCTTCCTGTTCGATAACTGCATATTTCATACCGGATTCGGATGCTTTTTTATAAATCGACTCAAAATCAATTGTGCCGCTTGCTCCGATCTCCTTCTCATCTTTTACATGCCACAAATCAAAACGTCCCGGATAAGAAACCATATAGGCAGCCGGATCGACTCCTCCCTTTGTAGCCCAGTAAACATCGATCTGAAAAAACACTTTTTCAGGATCCGTATTCGCGAGCATAAAATCGTAAATTGTTTCTCCCTCCAGCACCTCGAATTCTTTCGAGTGATTATGATAACCGAAACGGATACCTGCACGATTACACTTCTCTCCTACCTCATTGAAGTAGTTACAGTAACGCTTCAGCCCCTCCAAAGAGCCATATCCAACTTTTCCCATCCAAGGCTGAACAATATATGGGACACCGGCAGCCTGATGAGCAGCAATCGCCTGATCCCACCAAGCCATCGTTCCTGCATAATTAGCAGAATCCGGCACATCACGCCCGATATGTGATGAAAGAAAACGAAGGCCTCTTTTTTCAAGCGCTTCTTTGAATTCTATCGGTTCCATCCCGTAGAACTTTCCATTATCATAATTTGCGGCTTCCACGAATGTATATCCCGCATGTGCCACAGAGTCTAATGCAGAAAAGAGATCCGTTTTAATATCCTCCCGAATGGAATATAATTGAAGACCAATCTCCTTTTTAGGACTTTTTTTGAATGCTGACAGGATACCGAATAAACATCCTATCACTAAAATGAATAACAATACTTTGTTTCGCATGGTATTATTAAAGTTAAATTAAACATAAGTTATCCGCGCACAATTTCTTCTTTGTCTTTGTCCCAATACATGGTTCGACCCTCCAGATAAGCTCTGGTACCCATATGAGCAGCCATCGCCTCTTCAAATGCAGCATCGATACCACAACTCGGTTCAAGATCCTGACGAATGCATTCCAACCATTCACGTATATGCAAAAAAGTTGTATCATACTGTTTGCCGTTAACATAGGTATAAAGCAAGCCTCGTTGTGCAAAATACAACTCTGTAGCCGAAGAGATCGCATCGATATTATCAGATCCAGGTATATAGTTGTAAAACGGCACATCAGGCTGAATAATACCCTCTGCCAATTTATCCTTGTAACGGGTTGAACCACGATCTACTTTCACGGTCAGCGTTGTACCTAACTCCATATTGGCATCATGTCCCATAAATACCTTGCCTCGCTTACGATTACTCGCCAATGTGGCACTATATAGCATCGTAAGATTTTTTTCAGGAAACTCGAAAGTAGTTTGCAACACATCAGGTACAGTACGACCGTCTTTGAAGAAATATACTCCACCCGAAGAAGTCGCCGAATGAGGAATACCAACACCCATGATCTGATTTACCGCATCATATTCATGCGTTAGCAAATCTCCACTCAAACCGGTACTGTAGTCCCACCAGCATCTCCAACGGAAAAAACGCTCAAGGCTAAACTGATCAAAAGGTTCAGGCCCCATATAACGGTCAAGCCCATTGGAAGACATGTATTCAAGATACTCTCTCAATCGTGTTTCATCCGGCATGAATTGCTTCCAATCAATGCTCGAAGGATTCGCATCGGGGTGAATATCATAAACCCAGGCTCCATTCGGATCATTTCGATTGGTACACACCTCGATCAGGTTCACCTGACCCAGAATACCTTTGTCAATGATCTCTTTTGCCCGGATGTAACTGTCTGTCTGTCGTCCTTGATGTCCTAATTGAAAAACCACTCCTGAATTACGAATCACATCACGCAACAGGTAGGTTTCCGGAACAGTCCAGGTAGCTGGCTTTTCGAGATAAATATGTTTACCGGAAAGAGCCGCATCTATTGCCATGGTTCCATGCCAGTGATCGGGCGTTGCGATAATCACCGCGTCTACCTCAGGATCAGCAAGCAATTCCTTATAATGCAAATACCGCTTTGGCTGAGCTCCGAATTTACCATCAGTTCCCTCCTTGTAAATATTGGCACCAGCACGAACACCCTCATCAGCAAAAGTATCAAAGATATCACATACCGCAACAATCCGAACGTTTAGATCATCCTGGTTTTTAAAAATCTCATACCGTTTGTTTTGTGGGTTATCCTGACCATCTTTTTTTATTTTATCAACATATTCAGGGGTGGCAAAACCACAAGAACGCATCAACAACTTACCACGTATCCCATTACCTATAATTCCCAAACGGATGGTCTTCCCGTCTGGGGCTGCCGGTATAATGGTAGGGGATTGTTTATCTAACTGAAAAACATCCCGCACATTACGCTTCATCTTGGTATATTGAGTTTTTTTATAAATTCCATAACCCATCGCACCCAACAGAGGAACTGTCGCCAGTGCTTTGAGCATCTCTCTTCTTCCATTTGAATTACTCATCTTACCTCCTCTTTTCTTTTAGTGCAACTTCTGTATAACCAGCGATCTATTCCGACAATCCGTGAGGTCGGGAAATAAATAATCACCAATAATGTGAATATCTCTATGATATTTTTATCGATCCACAGATAAGAACCTTCTGTGGGCAATAGGTAAGCCGCATCGATAAAAGGGATATGTGACAGAAAATATAAGATCAGCATCAGAATACCACCCACAGATGCCCAACTAACAAGACATCCCGTCATCAGAGAAAGTCCGACTAAAGTCAGGCCAGTCATATTCATAACATCCGCCCATTTCAGCAACATAGGATTGGAGGCCAACGAATGAAATAAACCCGACAGAAAACCTTCGGCATCCATCAGGTAGCCGTAGGAAGTCCATTTCGGGTTCAGAAGTTTACTGAGACCTTCATACAGAAAATGCCAGCCTACAGCCAATCGTAACAACAATAAGGCTAAGAACTGAGCTTTTGAATAAATATAGTTCATCTAAAATACTCCTTCTCACTATATATTCAACAAGTGCTCCGGCCCCCGGCCGAAACACTTGTTATTATTAATCTGTTAATCTAAATTTTTCACTTTGATATTGCGGAACCATACGTTATCCCCATGATCCTGCAAACCGATATATCCGGC
>JBOFCW010000023.1:0-4020 GCA_051646395.1 Bacteroidales bacterium | reverse complement strand
GCCGGATTTAATGAAATTCTGAACAACTCGCTTACGGCAGAGGCATTTTACGCGGATCTGACAACTTTCCCGGCAGAACGTTGCGTTCGTTTGATCAATCCGTTGAGTAATGATTTGAATGTAATGCGTCAGACTTTGTTATTTGGCGGTTTGCAAAGCATCTCACGCAATATCAACCACCGTGCCGGTGATTTGCGTTTCTTCGAATATGGCAACTGCCAGTATTTCGACGCTTCTAAAAAGAATGAAGAGAAGGTGCTTTCCGGCTATTCGGAGACAATGAAACTGAGCTTACTGACAACTGGAAACAGAGTGTCGGGAAGCTGGGCGCATGCAGATGAGAAATCATCGGTATTCGAGCTGAAAGCTTATGTGGAGAATATCCTTACCCGTTTGGGCATGGATATGAAAAAACTGAAGCAGACGCAGTTTAACAGCGATATATATGCAGTGGGTCTTGAGATTGCATTGCCAAACGGCAAGGTTTTGGCTACGCTCGGAATCGTAAGCAACAAATTGTTGTCTAAATTCGATATCGAACAAGAAGTTTACTTTGCCGAAATAAACTGGGATCTTCTGATGAAAGAAGCATTGAAGTCAAAAATCACTTATACGGAGGTTTCTAAATTCCCGCCGGTGAAACGAGATCTGGCTTTACTGGTCGATAAAAATATCCTTTTCAGCGATATCGAAAAGGTTGCCCAAGAAACTGATCGTAAGTTATTGAAACAGGTTTCTCTCTTTGACGTTTACGAAGGTAAAAACCTGCCGGAAGGTAAAAAGTCGTACGCTGTAAGCTTTATTCTGCAGGATGAGACTAAAACGCTGAACGAAAAACAGATCGACAACCTGATGGGAAGATTGATTAAGAACCTGGAAGCCAAACTGGGTGCTTCATTGCGTTGATGAACAGACTATTTTAATACAATTATAATTGACAAAATAATGGGAAGAGCGTTTGAATATCGTAAAGCCAGAAAAATGAAACGTTGGGGCAGTATGTCTCGTGCGTTTACAAAAATCGGAAAAGAAATCACGATTGCAGTAAAAGCAGGTGGTGATGATCCGTCGGCAAACTCTCGTTTGCGTGCGTTGCTTCAGAATGCAAAAGCTGCAAACATGCCGAAAGACACAGTAGAACGTGCAATTAAAAAAGCAACATCGAAAGACTATTCAGACTATAAAGAGATCGTTTATGAAGGATACGGTCCATTTGGTATTGCAGTGGTAGTTGAGACAGCGACAGATAACCATACCCGTACGGTTGCTAACGTACGCAGCTATTTTAACAAAGCTGGAGGTTCTTTGGGAACATCCGGTTCATTGGATTTTCTTTTCGACCACAAATCTGTGTTTAAAGTAAAAGAAAAAGAGGGATTAGACCTGGAAGAGCTTGAACTGGAAGTGATTGACTTCGGCGTGGACGAAATCGAATCAGAAGAAGGTGAAATCGTAATGTATGCCGCTTATGAAGCGTATGCTGCTCTACAGAAATATCTGGAGGAAGCTGGTTTCGAAATCATCAGTTCCGAGTTTGAACGTATCCCGACGGATTTGAAAGAGGTAACTGCAGAACAGCGTGCAGCTCTTGAGAAAATGTTGGAGAAATTCGAGGATGACGAGGACGTTCAGAATGTTTATCATAACATGAAAGAAGACGAAACTGAGGAATAATCTCATTCGAACATAAAAAAACAGGGCAATTCTACGGAATTGCCCTGTTTTTTGCATTAAACGCGAGTCGGTATTATTTTTCAGTCGCTCCGTTCCAGTTCAAAATGCCTTTGTCGAGTTCTACCACCTGAAATCCTTGTTCAGTCAGTTTGCGCGCTGCCACCTTACTACGGGCTCCGCTGCGGCAGTAAACGGCTACGGGCTGATTTTTGTGCAATGCTGTTATCTCTTTGTCGAAATCATTATTTTTGATGTCGATGTTTTTAGCACCCGGGATGTGGCCGGTTTTGAATTCTGCAGGCGTACGTACATCAATTAATTGAGTTTGTGGATTCGCAATTGTTTTTGCGAAAGTAGCATTGTCTACCGAAGAGAAATTATTATTCTGTGCCATACCGATTGTTGTAAAAAAAGCACTTAAAATGATCATGATCAACTTCTTCATAGCTTTGATATAAATATGTTTACGGGAATAAAGATAAATATTTAATTTACAATCTCTTTGCTCAGATAGGATAGTTTTTCGTTTGATAAAAGATATTGTATCTTTGAGCCTTATTCATTACTGCTTATATATGACCAATTTAACAAATTATCATAGTCATTGTAATTATTGTGACGGACGTGCAGAGACAGAAGCGTTTATCCTGGAAGCCATTCGTCAGGGATTTTATTCCTATGGAGTATCATCGCATGCACCTTTGCCTTTTTCAACCCATTGGAGTATGGAAATGACCGATTTGCATGCCTATATCGAACATCTCGATCTTTTGAAAAAAAAATATGCCGGTCAGATAGAAATTTATACCGGTTTAGAGATTGATTATCTGACAGAAAAACATCATCCGGCCATTCCGCTTTTTCAGGATCTGAAACTGGATTACCGAATTGGTTCGGTGCATTTGCTTGAAGATATAAATGGTGATCTGGCAGATCTGGATGTTGCCGCACCTGCTTTCAAAGATACGATCCAATCTCGATTTGAAGGAGACTTGCGTCAGGTGGTTTTGATGTATTTCGATAAGTTGATACGGATGCTAAATGCAGGTGGATTCGATATTGTGGGGCATGCCGACAAGATATCCATGAATGCATCTCATTGTGATCCGTCCATCACACAACAAGTCTGGTATAAGCAAAAAATTCAGGAATATTTTTCTTTGATTTCCCGAAAAAAAGTAATGATGGAAATAAATACCAAAGCTTATATCGACAAAGGTTTCTTTTTTCCGAATCGATCGAATTTTGATTTGATCCGGGAACTTGGAATACCGGTACTGGTTAATTCGGATGCCCATTATCCCGAAAAGATTAATTCAGGTCGGAGGGAGGCTCTTGAGTGTCTTCTGGAGTTCGGAATCGACACTGTTCGCGAGTTGAAAGCAGGAAGTTGGGTAGATGTTCCTATTGGTTCGATAACTCGTAAAATTCAGGAATGATTCGGTGAATAAATTGGTCTTGTTGTAAAAAAATAGTTACTTTGTTACAAGGTTACGAAATCAAATTAAATCTAAACAAATATTTTAGTGCAGGAAAAAGATGCTCTTCATTTATTAAACCTAATCGCAGGAAGTCTTCTGAAGATTGATAAAACGGGTAAATGCATTAAGATTATTACTCTTAAGGATTGGCCTGAGTACTTGTTGATTCCGCAGGAAAACAAATCTCTGATCGAGCTGATCCCCGTGGTGCGACAGTCTGAATTTAAGGCTTCATTGCGCAGGGCTTTCGAATCCGGGCAGAATATGTTTTTCCGGATGAGAAAAAATGTCGGCGGAGTGATGAAAAGTGTTTTGATTTCAATTTTCAAAGAAGATGAAACCTCGGTCGTAATTCAGGTTAAGGAGGATCATTACTCGGATAATGAATTATGGATATCGGACGATAATTCACTGCCCAAAGCAGAAGGCAAAAGCTTTCCTCATAACAATTTGCTTAAGACTATTTTGGAGTATACTCCTTTTTTGATATTTGTCAAGGACGTTTCTGATGAATTCCGGTATTTATACAATAATGTTGCATTGAGTGATTTACGGAAGGATATTCCCTATTTGGGAAAAAATGACTTTGAGATATTGCCTATTGATCTGGCACAGCGTTACTACCTGGAAGATAAACAGGTAGTCAAATCGGGAGAGCCTCAGCGTTTTATCCATACGCATACGGTCAATAATGTTGAGTATATCACGGAAACACTTAAGATTCTGGTCGAAGAGCCCAAAGGAAGCCCGATTCTCATCGGTATCGTCCGTGATGTTACGGAACAATTTCAGAAGCATCGCGATTTGTTGAAAGTTATTGATGAAACGAAAGAAGCAGAGTCGCTTTAAACGAATTTAATAGCCA
>JBOFCW010000336.1:0-2799 GCA_051646395.1 Bacteroidales bacterium | reverse complement strand
ACATCGTCTAATTCATTTAAATTGCTGATAAATACCTCTACATCTCCATTCCCCCAACGACCTTTGTTGCTGACATCTGTACAGATTCCTTTGGGATCATCGATTTGGCTGAATTCCATATTGAGCGATAAGCGTAGCTTCGAGTTTTGAGGTACGATATCTACGAAATTCGTATAAGATTTGAATGCGATATAGAGTTTTTTGAATTCCAGCTTAACGGAGGCATCAATATTTAAAATGCGTTTGCTCAAGGCGGTGTATAACTCCAGCATTTCTCCTTTCAGATGTTCATAGTTCTCAAGATTATATTCAACACTCTCTTTTTGACTGATGTTTGAATATTTATCTAAAACCTCTTGTGATAAGCCGGGAGCTTTCCAAATATGTTTTGCGATAAGAGCTAATTCTTTGGCCCGCTCATTGATTGTTTGTTCATCCCAGTAATCAACTTTTTGCATGAATTTATTTAATCGAAGAGGAGAGTCATTGAAACCGCCCTCGATAGTTTTTTTAATATCGAAAGTATGATCGCTGAGCTCCGAATTATATCCTGTCAGTGTGAGGTTACCCAGGGTATGCAGGTATGTTTTTTGAATTTCCTGCCAATTATCACCCAGCATATTTTGCCATCCTTTCGAAAGGTTCGGATTTTGAGGCAAGATATGTTCAATCGTATAGTCTTCGATATTCACGATTTCTTTACGATTATGGTTTTCTAAACGATGAAGCAGGTAGTTGCGGGATCGGAAATTGTAAACATCTTTGGAGGTGATTTCGCGTTCAAATTCAATATCCGAGGGAAACCGTTTATAGTTTTCCATTAATTGGAATACCGCATTTAAACTCTCCAGATAATGAGATTTGTCGATTGATTTATATAATGTGACAAATGTTTTATTCAGACTATTTGTCGGTATACCGCAAATTGCTCTTCTGAAAACATAATTCTCGACCAATCTGATGATTTCTTTGAAGTCATCTCCTGTAATTATCGCATTGGAATAATCATGATATACCGGAAGTAAAAATGGATAGGATACATCCACTTTTAGTTTCAGAATATTAGAGAATAACTTTCGTAATTCAGGATCTTTTTCTTTTCTCAAAACCATGTTCACATAATATCCTGAATATTGGGAGATATCCCGTACCACTTCTTCTATTGTATCCGGTGATTTGTCACTTTGAACAAAAGCTTTAAATTCCTCATATACTTTACCAATCGTAGGTATCTTGCCGGTTTTGACAGAAAGATAATCTCTGACAAACCAGTTGAATCTGAGGGCATATTCATTTCCATAGCTTTGCTCCATCGGAAACCAATACTTTTCGTAAAGTTCTTTCTGAAGTTGAATATCTTGTCCCATAAGGATGTAATTGCGGATAAGGTCTGCCTGGGATAAATCCAGACCGGTTGAGTTCATGCTCTCAAATATGAGTTGAGGATTGTCTTTGTCTTTTTCTAATGCGACATCCACAATAAATAACCTCAGGATTCCATTGTACACATCAAGAACATTTTCTTTGGAAATTTTGCCTTTAAAGAACTTGTAGTTTTCTACCAACCTGAAGGATCCTTCTTCTATTGGTTCGATACCGTTTATCAGGTTTATTAAAGTATCCTTGTCTTTCCTGGTGAGCAGTAGCTTATAACGTAATTCGCTGTCTTCTTCCGCATTGAGTAAATAGTAATTTTGCAGTTTCGTGAAGGTTGTGTCAATCTCAATGGCATTGTCTTTAATAAATTCGGAAAGAGCTATGAGAAGCAACGTTACCGTGGTTAATCGTTGCTGGCCGTCGATAACCAATAATTTGGGTACATCGGAAACGGTATGGATGCTTTCTTGGAAATAAACGATTGAGCCAATGAAATGACCATGCATCGACTCATCGGAGCTTATCTTTAATATATCGTTGAATAATTTATTGCATTGCGGTATTAACCAACTGTAGGTACGTTGGTATATCGGAATAATAAACTGTTTGGGTCCTTTTATGATGCTAAGCAAGTTGGCAGATGTCGCTTTCATAGGGTCTATTTTGCTTATTCTATTTTTTTTTAAAACTACTTCTTTTTTTACGAATCAGAACAGTTTGCTTCATTAAATAACATGCTGATCTTAAACAATGCTTTAAGTTGAAATTCATGTTGCTTTGTTTCGCGAAAATTAAACTTGATTAGAGAGCGACTTCTTTTAATTTTGCGAGTCATGGTATGTAACTTATCTTTGCATCATGATTTCATTGAGAGTGCTAAAAATAAATTCATTATGATCAAGCTTCGTTGCGTTGTAGAACATATTACTTATCAGAATTCAGAGAATGGATATTCTGTAATGAAGGTCAATGTGAAAGGGTATAAAAGAGCTTGTTACGTTGGTCGGAAGTCTGCTGGAGGTACCGGTGGGCAGTGTTTTGCTGTGTGACGGAGATTGGAAGGTGGATGCTAAATATGGCAGTCAGTTTATCGTTTCTTCGTGGGAAGAAGTGATGCCGGCAACTATATACGGGATAGAGAAGTACCTGGGTAGCGGTTTGGTGAAGGGGATCGGCCCCAGGCGCGTAGAGAAGATTCGCGATAGCTGGGAGAAACAGTAGGAAATCAAAAACGTGATGCTCTTTTTGCAGGGATATGGGGTGAGTACGGCGTATGCCACCACCATCTAACGGCAATACGGTAAAAAGAGTATCGATACGGTAACGGAAAAATCCCTATAGGCTGGCTCGATATCTGAGGGATCGGTTTCAAAACGGCCGACGGAATTGCCCAAAAGATGGGGTATGAGAAGGACGAGCTTG
>JBOFCW010000300.1:0-3325 GCA_051646395.1 Bacteroidales bacterium | reverse complement strand
ACGGACCCTTAAGGTTATCGGATTTGACACGGAAACTCGTCCTGCCTTCCGGAAGGGACAAATAAACAAAGTTGCACTTTTGCAGCTTTCCGGTGAGGAATATTGCTTTCTTTTCCGATTGAATATCATCGGTTTCCCGGAATGCCTGATTGACCTGTTACGAGATCCGTCAATCTTAAAAATAGGCCTTTCCCTGAGAGACGATTTTATGACAATGAGACGTATGGCGAAGTTCGAACCTCATGGATTTATCGAATTACAGAGCTATGTCAAAAAATTCAATATTGGAGAAGCTAGTCTTCAAAAGATATTCGCAATTCTTTTTGGTCGGAAAATATCCAAAAACCAACGGCTGTCAAACTGGGAAGCCGACAGCCTGACTGAAGGGCAAAAAAAATACGCAGCAACGGATGCCTGGGCTTGTTGCAGAATTTATGAAACCTTAAATAAAACAAAATGAAAAGAAGCATCATCATACCCGGATTATTGACGATCTATTTAATTATAATGGGGATTATCGGATGGCCTCGTTATGCTGCTGAGGGAAAGTACTGGGAATTTGCAGGAATTGCAACGGCTACGATAATTGTTATCGTCTTGCTTTATTTTGTTCTCAAACGACGAGATAAGATGAGACGTGAAAATCGGAAACAACGCGAGGCATCTCTTAGAAGAAATTTCAGAGATGATAATATCCGCTAAAGTCTTTTGAAAAAATATCACTCAATTGCTCATAGGTATTCCAAATAAGCTTACAACGAAAAAAATACACATGATGTTAGATAAATCATTAAGAATGTTTATCTAACATTTTTTATTAAACAAAGATATCTTTGTTCTCTTTATCGAATACATTCATCATTTATGCCCAATCATATCGCAAAACCAAACATATCGGAAATATTTGCTTCCAAAGGTGCCCAAAAACTACTGGATGCATCCGATGTTTTGAATGCCGTCACGTCATCTTATTTTATTACGAACGATCAACTCCAGATCATTTATTACAACAAAGCTTTTATCGACAACCTTGATATTCCGACTCCCAAAGAAATCGAAGGCTTGCGCCCCGGTGATGTACTGGGTTGTATTCAGGCTCACACTTCGGAAAACGGATGTGGTACTACAAAAAAATGTCAGTCCTGTAATTTCAGGAATTGCATTGTAGATGCATTGGATTCGAATGAGGTGACTTCGAATGAGATCATGTTAACTCATATCAACAATAAAATGGTTGCATTCCGTATTCAGGCAACACCATTTATGCTCGAAAACTCCAGATTTGTCTCCATTTCCTCTATTGATATCACTGATATCAAACGAAATCAACTCATGGAGTCGGTATTTTTCCATGACCTGATTAATCTTTCGGGAAGTCTGAGTGGCTACCTTGATATTATTCGCGATTTCGAGCCTGCTGAATTAAGCACTCATATTCCTTTGATAAAAAATATCGCAGATCAACTTCTCGACGATATCGTTTCTCAAAGGCAGATTGCAAGAGCCGAACAAAATAGACTGGAAGCCGACATATCAGAATTATCTATTAAATTCTTCACTAAAGAATTGATAGAAATGACAGGTTTTCATCCAAGTTTCCAAAGCCGCAATTTAGTCATTGATTACGGAACGACCGATTTCTGTTTCAACTCAGATTCCCGTTTATTGGCACGGGTCTTAATCAACATGCTTAAAAATGCAAACGAGGCAACAGCCAAAGGCAATACAGTATCTCTGAAAATAACAAAAGAAAATGACTGTGTAGTTTTCGCCGTACATAACAAGGAATACATCTCATCTGAGATTCAGGAAAATATTTTCTCTTTCGGCTTCTCGACTAAAGGCTCCGGCAGAGGGATCGGCACCTACGGAATGCGCTTGTTAGGAGAGAATCTATTGTCTGGAAAACTCTCTTTTACTTCGAACGAAGAACAAGGGACTACTTTTTTCCTGAAAATACCATCCAATACCCCTATAACCTCGTATTAGTCTGATTATAGAACAAACCAACCCTAAATAGCCTGCTGGCCTTTAAACATTAAAAAAATCAGCGCTAACTTTTATTGTAGGTCAGCGCTGATTTTTTGTGAAATATAGTCCATAATTTCTGTTTCCTGATCCGGATGAAACCATTGTATCCCGGTATCCCTCCGAAACCAGGTCATCTGCTTTCGAGAATAAATACGGGTATTTTGCTTTATTTTATCAATTGCAAATTCAAGAGTCCATTCACCGGAAAGATAATTGAAAACCTCCTTATATCCCACCGTATTAAGTGAATTCAGGTTCCGATATTCGTAAACGGTCTTCGCTTCCTCCACCAACCCCTGGGCTATCATCTCATCTACACGCTGGTTGATACGTTGGTATAATTCTTCACGCTCACGCGTGATTCCTATTTTGATGATTTCGAAAGGACGTTCTTTTATCGTATTCGTCCGGAAAGAAGTGAACGTTTTACCGGTAGTCAGACAAATCTCCAAACCATGCATCACTCGTTTCGGATTTTTGCGATCCACAATCTCATAATATTCCGGATCCAAATCCTGCAATTGCATCAGCAAACCGTCGAGCCCCTCTGTTTCAAAAAGTGAAACAACTTGCTGCCGTATTGCCGGGTCTACCGAAGGCATATCATCAATCCCCTTACAAACAGCATCGACATACATCATCGATCCGCCGGTCATCAAAGCGACCTCTTTTTTTTGATAGTATGCTTCGAGAAAGCGGATCACCTCTTCCTCAAAACGAGCCGCGCTGAAATACTCTTCCAATCCCAATAATCCGACGAAATGATGTTTCACTCTCGTCAATTGCTCTTCAGTTGCGGCAGCTGTCCCAATAGGCAGATCCCGATATAGCTGACGAGAATCTGAAGAAATAATATCTGCTTCATATCGTTCAGCAAGACGCAAACTCAATTCTGTTTTTCCGACACCTGTCGGACCAATCAATACGATAAGAAATTTCGGCATATAATATAATCAATATCCGCAAAGATAATGATTATTTACGGAATGGCATTTTCTCGATCATTGCCGGAATAGCCCTATTGCGAATACGTATATACACCGTGGTACCAGGCTCACAAAATTCGGGCTTCAGGTAGCCCATGCCAATTCCGCAATTCAATACCGGAGAAATGGATCCTGAAGTTACTATTCCGATCTGATGCCCATCTTTGTTTTCGATAGCATAATCTTTGCGCGGAATCCCTTTCTCCAACAACTTAAAACCTGCTAGTTTTCGCTTCAAGCCCTCCTGTTTTTGTTTTTCCAGAAACTCACGGTTAACAAATGATTTATCATCCACAAATTTTGTAATC
>JBOFCW010000271.1:0-6421 GCA_051646395.1 Bacteroidales bacterium | reverse complement strand
GCCGTAGGCCCTACGATTGTTATCATTTCATACATATTCAATTCATCATTTTCATTATCGGGAATACAGCTGTTTGCAACAACTCAAACTCTTCTTCAAAAACAGTAGAAAAAACCTCTTTCCCGATGTTATTTTCGATCTCCTGCTCTGTCCACAATTTTCCTTTTTGAAAAACCTTATGCGAAAAGCAGGTTTCATCAGGCACAATCAGCGTATATAAAAAAATCATTCTTCTCAATGATGATACTTCAAATATGTATCTGGAAAAAAAACGGGGATGAACCGTATTCGGAAACCCTCCTTTTTTCATCAAAGAATCCACCACATGAGGTGCATCTTGCATATAACGCAAATCTTTAGCCAAGGGCGTATCCTGATAGCCCACTTCTATTTTTCGCATAGGATCACGCGGTTTAAGATAAATCATCCCCTTATAAAATATCAATATCCGGATATGCGGATGCAAAAATCGCTCTTTGAATTGATAACTGACCGAAGCCGCAACCTTGCCAATCACTTGTGCATTTTCATCAATAATCGGAAGCCATTCTTCATTTTTAAACCGCCTGTTCAACCAATATAAACGAAATTGTGCAAGCATAAAAAGTGAACTAATCAACAAACACCGAAGCTGAGCCAGTATAAACAAGTGCATTTCAGGGCTATGAAACCGACTAAAAAAACTAATATAACCTAACGCGAAAAGAAGATAGGCCGATTCTAAATAAAAGAGATTTTTTAAAACAAAGAAATATTCATACAAATTGGTTTTTATGGAAAACCTGAGATGCTTTTCCTGCCATCTCATCATGTGGCGAATAAACCCTTTTTTATTTGCTAGTACGAAAATCACAAATCCATACAATAAAAAATCGGGTAATAACCGGGAATAAAACCGGAGAATCATTGATTCTATGGGAATTAAAGACACAAGCGAACTAACCCCCAATATCCCGACGATTACAAATAAAAAAAGGGGATATATTTTTCTTCTCAAAAGAAAAGAAACACTCTTTAAACATATGACTCCCACAATAAAGCACAAAAACAAACACAACTTATAATTGAAGAAGTTAATGAGAAGAGAATACAGCAAAAACGGCACAAAACCTAGCACCGGATTAGCAAGATAGCTGATTCTACTTTTACCTTTCATATTACACTTTGAAATCTACATTGTTTCACCTGAAACTGAACTCTTTGATTGCATGCTAAATTAAAAAAAATAACAAACAACGACAACTAACACTCTTTAGTAAGCAAAAAGTCACATCATTCAGTCTTAAACAAAACAACGAGGCTTTATGTTTATTTATTTAATATTTTTTCAGCATAATAAGAAGATCTAACCAACGGCCCACTCACCACAAAATCAAATCCCAACCTCAACCCCTCTTGTTTATACAACTCAAATTCGACCGGTTCTACATAACGCTTAACCGGATAATGCTTCGTTGTAGGTTGAAGATATTGACCGATGGTAAGGATCCGGCACCCCGATTCTCTCAAATGCCTCATCGTCATAAGCACTTCTTCCAAGGTTTCACCCAACCCGACCATAAGACCGGATTTAGCACACCCTCCCTTTTCAGTTATATATTTTAAAACTCTCATACTGCCCTGATAAGAGGCTTTATTTCTAACAAGTGGCGAAATCCGCTCAACGGTTTCAATATTATGAGAAATAACAGCAACCCCTGTATCAAGAATAGATTTTATCAAATCATGATCTCCGTTAAAATCCGGTATCAATGTCTCTATCGTCACATTCGGATTTTTCGATTGTATCTGCCTGACAACCTTAACCCAATGAGAAGCACCATAATCAGCCAGATCATCCCGATCGACAGAAGTGAGAACCACATGCCGTAATTTTAGCTTTTCAACGAGCAATGCTATTTTCATCCCTTCCTGTTCATCCAGCAAATCCGGTTTACCTGTGCGTGTATTACAGAAACGACAAGCCCTGGTACAAATATCACCCGCAATCATAAACGTAGCCGTACCCCGGCTCCAGCACTCCCCCTGATTCGGACATTTACCACTTGCACAAATTGTATGCATGCCATACTCATTCAACAAAGAGGAGACTTGTCCATAAGTTTCCGAATTACCCAATCGTATTTTCAGCCAATCTGGTTTCGGCAGATAATTTTTCATTTGTATATCATTCAATTTTCAACATCAAGGTCAAATGCGCCATTTATATACCTTATATTTGGCATCTCAGCTTTAGGTGAGTTATGGCGATTTCATGATATTCGATTCTAAATACAGACAGTATAATTACAAATTGTTTTTCAAATAATCAACCATTTTTCGATAAAGATGCAAACTTGTATTTCCACCGTTAATAAAATGATTTCTATTTGTGTAAACATGCATGTCAAATGGGATATCGGCCTGTACCAAAGCTTCCGTAAATTCGTAGGTATTCTGCGGATGCACATTATCATCAGCACTGCCGGTTATGATCAGCAACTTTCCTTTTAAATCCTTTGCTCGCTCAAGAGCTGAAGACAGTTGATATCCATCATGATTCTCTTTAGGTGTACGCATATATCGCTCCGTATAAACCGAGTCATAAAAACGCCAATCCGTTACGGGAGCTACGGCTATTCCAACCTTAAAAGCATCACTACCCGTCATAGACATCAACGTATTATAACCACCGAAACTCCAGCCCCAAATTGCAATTCTGGCAGGATCAACAAATGGCAAAGACCCCAGATAATGAGCGGCTGCGATTTGATCCTCAGACTCTTTCACTCCAAGCTGACGATAAGTCTGACGCTCAAATGCCGCCCCCCTCGCTCCTGTACCCCGACCATCCACACATGCAACCACAAAACCTTCAGAAGTAAGATATTGAGTCCAATCCATTTTCCAACGGTCCAGAACTTGTTGTGACCCAGGTCCGCTATACTGCACCATCACGAGCGGATATTTCTTTTTTGGATTAAAATCAGCCGGCTTAAGAATATAACCATTCAGCTTTTCCCCGGAAGGAAGCGCAAACTGAAAAAACTCCTTTTGAGCCAATCCACTTACAGTTTTTAATCGATCCGCCAAAATTTTATTGTCTTCCAATACCCGAAGTGTTTTTCCCTTCTCATCTTTCATCATTACCCGAAGTGGATTTTGCGAATTATCAAAGTAATGTTGAAAATAGCGGAAATTTTCACTAAACACAGCCGCATTGGTCCCCCTATCGGCAGCTACAGGTAAAAGTTGCCCCTTTGTATCCACTTTATACACCTCGCGCTGCATAGGACTTTCTTTGGCCGCTTGCAAATAAAATGATTTCGTTTTCGGATCATAACCATAGAAATCAGTTACATCCCAATTACCACTTGTCAGCTGACGCATCATCGCACCACTCATCCCGTATTGATATAAGTGTCGATAACCCGATTTTTCGCTCATAAAGGTAAAGAACTCAGGATAAAAACGGATCTGATCCATATTATCTGCATTCACATAAGCGTCATTCTGATCCTGGAGAGCCACCTTACTTACCCCCGAAGCAGGATTAGCAAAATGCAACTTAAATAAATTCTGATGTCGATTCAAAGTCATAACCGCCAATTTATCCGCATCCGTCGTAAAACGGACGCGGGGGATATAATCTTCGTCATCCACCTGAACATTCATTTTCTTAGTGACCTTATTTTCTACATTAAAAGTATAGACACCCACTTTAGCATTTTTTTCACCGGCAACAGGGTATTTGTAAGAAAATTCCCCGGGATAAAGAGCATTTTCCTTCAGCTCGGGACTCTTTCCACGAAATAACTGCATAGGATACTCTTTCACATCCGATTCGTCAAATTTAATATAAGCAATCGACGAATTATCCGGCGCCCAGCTCATCGCCCTATCCATCGCAAATTCCTCTTCATACACCCAGTCCGGAATCCCGTTGATCAGATAATTCTTCTTTCCATCTGTCGTAACCTGCGACTCAGTGCCGTAATCCAGCTTTTTCAAGAAAATATTATTATCCCGCACAAAAGCCACCATGCGTCCATTGGGAGAAAACAGAGCTGCCTGCTGAAATCCATCAGAAAGAGGCTTCACCAAATCACGCTTAATTTCAAAAGTATAATACTTAGCCTTATACGAATGCCGGTATACCATCTCTTTATCCGTATAGAGCAAAATCTTCGACTCATCAGAACTCAACTCATAACCGTCGAATCTTTTAAACGGACATTCTCTTGCTGTAGCCGAATTAAACAAGGTATCTACAGGCAATCCGGTTTTATACGCATATTTGACAATCATCGTATTCCCATCGGCCGGCGCAACATAATATTCGCCATCAGCCAATGACCGATAATGAGGAACTGATGCGGGTCGGTATTTACCTGCTACAATATCTTTTAGTTCAGGAGATTCAGCCGCGTGCATAGCAAAAGGGATACTTACCGCGAACAACAAGACCCGAATACGCCCGGAAACACTCTTTCTTTTATCAATATTCATTTATTTCTTATTTGATTTATAACGCCATATTCTCTCACATAATAAACTTCCTCAAGAACAGAAGTAAAAGAGCACTATGATGAACAGACAAATATAACCAAAAACAAATTCTATCCGAACGACTAATACCATAAAATAAAAAAGGTCCGGATTTTACCCCGAACCTTCAATTTATATATGATTCTATTATCTTTTATTGAGATCTCCATGTCTGTTGCCACCCCCGCGTCTTAACATCTCTTTTCCAAAATTATGCTCAGCACATTGAAGCTTATAAAGCTTTTCGGGCGACAAAATCTTTTCAAACTTTTTATAATACTCATCCTCAAGCCGAGCCTCCTGTAAACGAATACCATTCATAGCACTGGCCACTTCAGCATACTCTGCTTCAGAAATCGCATCTTTTGAATTTTGTATCCTTTTTATCTTCTCCCTTAACTGACGGTGAAGCACAAACTTTTTCTTTTGCAACTCATCATATAAAGGAAAAAACTGATCCGCTTCTTCTCGCGTCATCCCAATTTCTTTTATCAGAAAATCTTTTTTCTGTTGAAAAAATTCAGCCATCCGTCCTTTATTTGCATCTTTCTGACGCGGACAAACATCCGATGCATCTGCCGCAGAAAAAATCATGATAAAGAAAAACAAAGAAGTCACTATCTTATACATCCGTTTCATACTAAACATTTAATTTATTAATCATCCTTATTCGGCTCCCGCATAGAGATATTCATACACATCATAATCGCTCAGAGACGCAAAAAGAGCATCCTCTACCAAAGCCTGTTCTTCTGTTTGCTGAAGAGCCGCCATACGCTCAGAATCCGAAACAGGACCAATCAAGACCCTAAAAACCACAACAAACGACACAAACATAGCAGCCAAATACATCCAAGGCTTCACCTTTTGCCAGAAAGAAACCTGTATTGTCTCTTTTCCGGTTGAGCATTCCTCATCAATCAACTCATTCATCCGCGATGAAAAATCCGCAAAATATCCATACGGGACAGACATTCCGGGCTGCTTCACTCCAAAATCCTTTATCTCTTTTTCTTGCTTCATAACCATCTTCCTTAAAAATACATCAGACACATCTTAAACTCAAAGGTTTAATCTCGTTCATTAAAAAAATCTTCTATCTTCTTGGTCGCTATATGATAAGAAGCTTTCAGAGCTCCTACAGACGTGCCCAGTATATCAGACATTTGCTCATATTTCATTTCATCGAAATAACGCATATTAAATACCTGACGTTGTTTTTCAGGCAAAGTCAAAATAGCCTGCTGCAATAACAACTGCAATTCATCGCCATCAAAATAATCATCCGCCAACAAACTTTCGAGTAAAAACGAAGATTCCTCTGCCGAAGTCAAATTCTTATCCCGACGCTGCTTATTAAGAAATGTAATACATTCATTCACTGCTATACGATATAACCAGGTAGATAATTTAGATTCACCCCGAAAAGATTCGATATTCCTCCAGGCTTTGAGAAATGTATTTTGCAACACATCATCCGCATCTTCATGAACCAACACCATCTTACGTATCTGCCAGTATAATCGCTCCTGATAATCAGCTATCAAAAGCGTAAATGCATGCCTACGCGTATGTTCATCCTGCAATTGCTGCGCAATTTCATCCTCCTTACAATGCATCATATTCATTTAGTCTGAAAAAAACTTCATATTTGACAAGGAAACATCCTTTCGGTTTAATCTATTCCCCGTTCTTTTGCTTAAAAAAAACTATTACTGTCCGCTAAAACTTTGAGTAAGACAAAAAATTAAAGGCTGGCATCCATTTTGGGATGTCAGCCTTTTATAGTTATTTTGCTTTTACTACAAAACCTAATAACCATGAGCAAAAGTACACATTTCTTCGGACAGCCAGTATACGGCCAGTTGATAAAACACATCGATAAGAAAAAAAT
>JBOFCW010000292.1:0-4649 GCA_051646395.1 Bacteroidales bacterium | reverse complement strand
AAGTTCCTTCCCGGAGAGTGTCAGTTCGGTCACGAAGCATGGAACATGCTTCCGTTCACTTTCGGTGGCGCCGGTTGGGGAGTCCATGACTTTACAATCCTGGGATATCCTGAAAAAGCACTTCAGATGCTGAAACAGCATCATTTACCCGAAGCCCAAAACAGAAACGCGCTTCATTGGCTGAATCACGCACAGGAAGAAAGAATCAGCACGAACAAAATGCAACCTGCACCTTATGCCCAGAATCCGAACTCCGGCGTGGCTCGCTGCTTTGCTCATGAAATGCAGACATCGGGCGATTGCACATTGCTTACGTGGGGTAACCAGGCTCATCTGCAAGGCTTCGCGCTCGAACTTTACCAGCGCTTCTACAATCACTATCCTTCCGAAGAGTTTCTTTGTAACGACTTATACCCCGTTGCTAAGGGAATCGCCGAATTCTGGTCGAACTTCCTGATCTGGGATAACGATCAGAAGGAGTATTATACGCCTAAAACCTGGGGCTCTTCCGAAAGTGGGATGAATAACAATCCGCTGGATGCGGTTCTGGCCGCTAAAAAATGTATGAAAGCCGCCGCAAAATATGCCCGGATGCTAAATATCGATCCGGAGCTGGCTGAGAAATGGTCTTTCATCGACGAACACATACAGATCCCGACTCTCAACGGAAATTACGTTGCGTTTAAAGGGCACGACGGATTCATTCCTGAGGATGGCAGCGGATATAACGGGATCCGGTATATGAATGCGGCCAACTTTATCAATCAGGAAATCCTACATGAACTGGATGCAAAAAATGTGAGTGAATTATTAGATAAGATCGCCGCTTCAAACAAATATGGTACCCGTTTCGCCGTATTCCATTCCGCACTTTCTGCTACGGCCGAGTGTATGTACGGCAAAGGTGACGACGCACTTAAATACCTGAATAGTTTCTTACGTGCCTATGATGCTTCGAATACCTGCATCCGGGAGTGTGAAGACAGAAATCTGACCTACTTCCTCACCAATACCGATGCCTATTTGCTGGTACCGGTACTGATGATGATGCAATCGAGCAACGATGTCATCAAGTTTTTCCCTGCTCTTCCTTCCGAATGGAAAGATGTGGCATTCTATAACTTATCGGCCGAAAATGGCATCTCCGTATCCGGTAAAATGGAAAAAGGGAAAGTAAAATGGATTGAATTATCCAAGGATGGAAAAGTAATCAAGAAACTTTCAAAAGCACGCGATATAAATATCCGCGATTTGAAATAATCAGCTTAAAAACACCCGTTTATAAATCTTTTTACGTTAGATTTATAAACGGGTGTTTTCTTTTTATAACAAAAATCACCATAACTCTCCATCTATTGAGATACCTACGGGGGCTTAGATACATGCGCGGTTATGCCTTAATATTTTAAATTATATACAGATGAAATCACATTATTTACTTCCTTTCCTGTTCCTGCTGAATCTGTTGCCGGCTCCGGCAAAGGCTGATTCGAGATGGAACATCAATCCCGACAAAAGCATCACCTGGCAAACCCGTAAGGCAGATGCTCATCAGGATCACATTGAAATGAGCGGACTGAAACTTTCTGCGGTATTAAGATACAGTGTCACGCCCGAAGGTGCTTTTACGTTAAGCCGCAGCCTGGTGTGGCCTATGTTAAGAACTCATCCGAACAACACGCATGGTTCACTTACACGCCGGTTCCAATGGAACATTCCAGACATGATTTTGCTCGAAGGGCTTAACCTGAGCAAAGAAAATACAGAAAGCCTTACCCTGAAAGGATACCTGAAGGTTAATAGCCTCTTCGAAAATAAAAAAGGGGATAAGATCGCGATGACACGTATTCTGTTTCCTTCAACAGACAAACCCGTATTTTGCGAAAAATACATCATCCGAAATGTGAATGACCGAAACATCCGTGTCGAGATACCCAAAACAAGCGCCACCATCCAGACCCTACCTGAGGAGGGAGTTGAAGGTAGTTACCGCCTGGTATCCGAAATCAGAGAAGATCGTTCCGTAATTCTTAAACCGAATGAAGAAATGGAATTCAGCGCTTTCTTCAGCGGTTACAAGCCAAACGAAAACAACTTCGTTTTAGATATAAATCAGGAACTGAACGCACGCGAGCTCTTTGTTGATAACTTGTGGAAAAACCTCGATCTGGAAACGCCCGATCAGGCAATCAACAGCATGTTCGCTTTCGCGAAGATCCGCGGTTCGGAAAGTATTTTCGATACCAAAGGCGGTTTGCTTCACGGGCCAGGCGGCGAGGCCTATTATGCGGCTATCTGGGCGAATGACCAGGCAGAATACATCAATCCTTTTTTCCCCTTCCTGGGATATGAGATTGGAAATCAATCGGCCGTATGTTCGTTCAAGCATTTCGCCCGTTTCATGAAAGACGATTATAAAAAAATACCGAGTTCGATCATCGCAGAAGGAGATGATACCTGGGGTGGAGCCGGCGACAGAGGTGATGCGGCCATGGTCGCTTACGGAGCTGCCCGTTACGCGCTGGCCCGGGGGTGCAAAAAAGAAGCGAAAGAGTTGTGGCCGATCATCGAATGGTGTCTGGAGTACAGCAAACGTCAAATCAACGAACAGGGTGTGGTAAGTTCTGATTCGGATGAGCTCGAAGGTCGCTTCCCTGCGGGAAGTGCGAATCTTTGTACTTCTTCTTTGTATTATGATGCCTTGCTTTCGGCCTACTATCTGGGCAAAGAAATAAAGGCAGACCCTTCGGTAGTAAATACATATTATAAACAAGCGCAGGACCTGCATAAAAACATCGACGGTTATTTCGGTGGCGAAGTAGAAGGATTCGATACCTACCGCTATTATGAAGGAAATGACAAATTGCGCTCGTGGATCTGTATTCCTCTGACAGTGGGTATCAACGACCGGAAAGAAGAAACGTTGAATGCCCTGTTTTCGCCGAAGCTGTGGACAAAAGAGGGATTATTGACCGAATCGGGAAGCGCGACGTACTGGGACCGTTCTACGCTTTATGCGCTTCGCGGGGTTTTCGCCTGTGGAGAAACTGAAAAGGGGATCGATTACCTGAACTACTATTCAAACTTACGCCTGTTGGGCGATCATGTACCTTACGCGATCGAAGCATGGCCGGAGGGAGACCAAAGACATCTGTCTGCAGAAAGCGGGCTTTATTGCCGTATCATTACGGAAGGACTGTTCTGTATCCGACCGGTAGGACTTAAATCATTCACGCTCACACCGCGTTTGCCTCAGCAGTGGGATCACATGAACTTACGTAAAATACGCGCCTTCGGTACGTGTTTCGACATCGAGATCAAACGATTGAAAGCAAATAAGATTCAAGTGACCGTAAAAGAAAACGATAAAGTGATCGCCAATAAAAAAATAGAAGAAAACAAAACGCTTACGATCAATATCTGATCACGATAGTATAAATGCTAAAGAGAGGAGATCCGGTCAAACCGACCGGATCTCCTCTCTTTTTTATCTCTTCACAAAGGCCACCGTAATAGGGCCCTGTCTTTGTTCCTCCGCAGGTGTCTTTAGAATCCTCTGCGGTGATCTCTGCTGTCCTCTGCGGTGATCTCTGCTGTCCTCTGCGGTGATCTCTGCTGTCCTCTGCGGTGATCTCTGCTGTCCTCTGCGGAGGACAGCAGAGACATGACTTTTACTGAAAAAGGTTTACAGGTAATAAATTAAATACTGTATGAGTTTACAGTTTCTTGAGGAAAAAACTGATTCAGTTTACACATCAAAAAATAATGTCTGAAAAAGTTTACAGTAGTTTATAATTGAAGCCAAAGTGATATGAAACGGGTTATAAAAGCTCCGTTTCCTATCAGGCTCAAATATACGTTTTTTTGTTTTTAACTCACAAATGCTTTTTACATTCTGTTATTAAAACAGACAAGGGTGACGACCTTAAGGGAGTCATTTATTAACCCTTGTGTGTTTTAATAACAGAATGTTTCTTTGCTTTTGGGATTAAAAATCAGGCAATACCCCGCTCTTCTTTAGGTATATAATAATTTTTCCATTTCTTCTCAATTTCTCCCTGCATTTGATGAGCCTGCTCTGGCGTTAACAGATTGATGCTTAAATGAGGCCTGCTTTGATTGTAATAAGTAATGATTTCATGCAGATATTCTTTTGCATGAGTCAAATTCTTTAAACGCACATGATAAAGCCATTCTGATTTTAATATTCCATTAATTCTTTCTGCCACAGCATTTTCCAGCGGATCGCCACTTTGCGTCATACTGATTCGAATATCATGATTTTGAAGCAAATCCACATATTTATGGGAGCAATATTGTACACCCCGATCCGAATGATGAATCAGATCGGATGGAATAGATCCTTTCCTAGTTTCGAGTGCCATATTCAATGCCTGTAGCGGATACAGAGCTTCGAGAGTTTCTCCGACGCTCCAGCCCACAATCTTATGAGAATAGGCATCTGTAATCAATGAAAGATATACCACGCCATTCTCTGTTTCAACATAAGTAATATCACTGACCCATAACATATTGGGTTTTGTAGGTATAAAGTCTTTTATCAGATTTTCAAATTTTCTGTAATTATGATTTGAGTTAGTTGTTTTACGAGTCCTTCTTTTTCTGATCATCAGACCATTATCCCGAAG
>JBOFCW010000268.1:0-11329 GCA_051646395.1 Bacteroidales bacterium | reverse complement strand
ATGCACTTGCCTGGAAAATCAGACAAAGCAAAAAAACAGACAAGCTATTCATTGCTCCCGGAAATGCAGGTACCGCTCTACAGGGCGAAAACGTCAACATGTCCGCAACCGACTTCCCGAAAATCAAGGAATTCGTATTGGCGAATCAGATCGGCATGGTCGTAGTTGGACCCGAAGATCCTTTGGTAAAAGGAGTATATGACTTCTTCAAAAACGATGCCGAACTGGCAGGTGTCCCTGTAATCGGGCCCTCACAGACTGCCGCACAACTGGAAGGAAGCAAGGATTTCGCCAAAGCGTTCATGATCCGTCATAACATTCCGACTGCTGCCTACCGCAGCTTTACGGCCGAAACACTCGAAGAGGGATACCGTTTTCTGGAATCTCTCAACGCTCCTTATGTTTTGAAAGCAGACGGGCTGGCTGCCGGTAAAGGAGTTTTGATTCTGCAGTCACTGGAAGAAGCCAAAACCGAATTAGCAGGAATGCTCAACGGAATGTTCGGCGATGCGAGCAAAACCGTTGTGATCGAAGAATTCCTCGACGGAATCGAGTGTTCTGTTTTTGTTTTATCGGATGGCGATTCTTACAAAATCCTTCCTGTTGCCAAAGACTATAAACGTATCGGTGAAGGTGATACCGGCCTGAATACCGGCGGTATGGGTGCAGTTTCTCCTGTTCCTTTCGCTGATGCGGAATACATGCGTAAAGTGGAAGAACGTATTGTGATTCCTACCGTAGAAGGTCTTAAAAAAGAAAATATCGAGTACAAAGGATTCATCTTCCTTGGCCTCATCCGTGTAAAAGGAGAACCGGTTGTGATCGAATACAACGTACGTATGGGTGATCCTGAAACGGAAGCAGTGATGTTGCGTATCGAATCCGATCTTGTTGACCTGTTGGAAGGCGTGGCTCAGGGCAATCTGAATGAACGCGAACTGAAAGAAGATCCGCGTGCTGCCGTTACTGTCATGTTGGTGTCGGGTGGTTACCCGGGCGATTATGAAAAAGGGAAAGTGATCAGCGGTCTCGACAAAGTAAACGGAAGCATCCTGTTTCATGCCGGGACAAAAGAAGAAAACGGACAAATCGTTACCAACGGCGGTCGCGTCATTGCGATCAGCTCATATGGTGCAAACAAAGACGAAGCTCTTGCCCAATCTTTTGCAAATGCGAAAGTAATTGAATTCGACGGCAAATACTTCCGTTCAGATATCGGCTTCGACCTGTAATCATCCTTTTTTTTAATATCCCGTTGTATGAATCCCATTATCCGAAATATCTCCAGAAACAGAGCTGCTATTCCTGTCGGAATCATCATTACGATGATTATGACAACAATGACCTTTTTATTTTTAAACAGGTTATTACCTTCCGCTCAGCCCGATAACAGCGTCTGGAGTTTTTTTGAATCGATGAAAGGAAATATACACCGGGGTATTATTCTTAATTATTTGCTGGTAATAGCCAGTGGCTGGGTACTCTTCAAAATCAACGAGGGTTTTTCTCTAAGCCATTACCGCTCTTATCTCCCATTTTTATTTTATCTGTTACTACAGATAACGAATCCACTGATTCAGTTTTTTTCGGAAGGTAGTATTGTTGCTATCCTCGCAATACCTGCTATCGCCGTACTATTCGCCTCTTATCAGAACGAGAACGGAACGGAACAGGGATTCTGGACCGGATTACTCATTGGCACACTGGGCCTTTTCTGGACCCGTGGTCTTCTTTATATTCCGGTTTTTATCATCGGACTCCGGATCGTGCGCAGTTGGAAATTCCGGACTTTCCTTTCGTTGCTATTCGGTATCGCCGTACCTTTCTGGCTTCAATTCGCCTGGTATTTTTTCAGGGGAGAACCGGATATCTTTACCAATCAGTTTTTGTCTTTAAGAAATTTTCAGATCGATGCCATACTCCGCATTCCCCTTTCATTGCAAATGCATCTGGGAATCACAATTTTTTTGGGAATGGTCGGTGGAACCTATCTGCTGATCACCAATTTTCGGGAAAAGGTAAGAACACAGGCTTATTTCAATTTCCTGATTCTGCTGAGCCTTTTTTCTACAGCATTAAGTATCGTCGATGCAAACAACATGAGCGGACATGTCACTTTCGTTTATTTGACGATTGCTCTGTTGGCTTCTAATTATTTCTTAAAAGTTCAGACCAAACTCACTTCTTTTTTGTTTTCACTTATAATCGCGGCTTACTCAACGTCGTATGTATATTGCTTATGGATCAATTAGCGGATTGGGGTTATATCGGAATGTTTATCTCGGCATTCCTTGCAGGAAGTATTATTCCGGCAAATTCAGAGATCGTGATGAGCGCCGTACTGGCATTAGGCCTGAATAAATGGTGGGTCTTGTTTTTTGCCACGCTGGGAAATTTGCTCGGTGGCATGACCTGTTATTACCTGGGTTATCTGGGGCGCATGGAATGGATCACGAAATACATGCGTGTGAAACAGGAGAAAGTAGAAAAAATGCATCGTTTTCTGGAGGGAAGAGGAGCCTGGCTCGCCTTCTTTGTTTTCGTTCCGTTTATCGGAGATGTCATCATCGTCGTTTTCGGACTGATGCGCTCCAATTTCCTTATTGTCTCCATCTCCATGTTACTGGGAAAATTTCTGAAATACCTGCTTTGGATGTGGCTTACGATAGGAGTCATCGATTTTGTATCTAAATAATTCAATCATGCTTACGCTTGACAGTAGCAAAGCGGTAACAATTTACCGTACGCTGCAACGATTCGACGAAGAGGAAGTCTCTTTGTTGAAACAATTCTCGCTTTTTAATACCGGATTTTCCGAAAACTCATTCCGTATCGCATTCGGCCTTTATAATCGTCCCCCCTACTTCATCTCCTCATTTATGAAAAAAGCAGAAGATGCGGGAGTCGTTATCAGGGATACCCGTATCTACGGCCGATTCCTTATGCATCCTCTTTTTCAGCTGGCACTGATTATCGGATTCGCACAAAAGCCCGATAAAGAGGGACTGGTTATTCTTGAAAACGCATATGATGAAGACGAAGTTGAAGACTTCTTCAACGAACTTTTCCGCTTCCTCAACCAGAAAGCGAACTGGATATTTCGTGACGTTTATGCTTCGATGAGCGAAATACGTCCCCTTCTCTATTATTTCCAGTTTTTTGAAGAGCTGATCCCCGTTTACGAACAATTTTCCCTGCCGTTGAAAAAGCAACTATGGAAGCAATATGTTCGCGAACAAGTGGCAGCTTTACGCCCCGTCAATCAGGAGTGGAAACAAAGATATCTCCCGACTCACGAAAATAAAATCACATCGATAAACGGAAACGAAACAACAGAAAATACCACCGAAGAGGATTTTCTGCTCGATATCGTATTACCGCTCTCTCTTGAAAAATGGACCGAAGCAAACCTTCGTAACGAGAGTGACCTTTCTGCATCAGGCTTGTTACAGTTACTGAATGGTCACTACCCGGAGAGTGTCATCCTTTTCGAAGAAAATATCAAAAGACATAACCGGACATATCCCGAGAGCAAAAAATCGTTGCCGGAAAATCCGTTATATGCCGTCGCTTATATATCCGCTTTGATTTCGGAAAACTCCGACAAATCAAAGAAAAAGCTGGAAACGCTACTCAAAAAGAAGGAACTCAAGGAAGACAATCTACTCTTTCCGGCATACCTGATGCTTTCTGCCATCTGCGAGAGTGCTTTTACCGGCGATATCAACCGGAGTGCGGTATATCGGGTAGATTCGGTATTGACCGCACTACTCTACATGCTTATCGTCCACACCTTCGATTTACAAGCCCAACCGGTTTACTTCTTCGACGATGCTCTCTACCTGATGCGCAACGACGCATTTAAACTGCTCTGGAAGGAGATGATCCGGTATTATCCGGATCTGAAAAAAGAACTCACGCTGACACCGCAACAAGAAGCATTGCTTCCTTTGATGCCCGTTTACCGAAAGCCGAAACCATGGGAATTGATTCTGAACAAATTGTTGGAGAATCCAGCCATTTCGCCCAAGGTAAAACAGGAATCCGGGACTGGACCGGAAAGTCGTATCATTTATCTGCTTACCCAAAGCCTTGAGGTTATCCCCGTCTTGCAAAAAACGAAAAACGGCGAACCATGGAAAGGCGGGCGTAAAATATCTCTGAAAACATTTACCGAGTTCACGCCCGACATGACTGAAGCGGATACACGCGTAGCCGCGACGATATGAAAATATCCGGGCAGAAGCGGAAACTATGAATATGCATTGCGCGGGCACCGAACACTCGCCGCACTGGCGGGTAATCCGTTGGTATTTCTTTACAGCAATCCGGACATTCCCGTAGAGATCGCAAAAACAAATCCTTACATCAGCATTTCCCGTACCGAAAAAGGGTTTCTGTTGGAAACCAATATCGAGAATACCGAACAGATTGATCCGATACTGGTTTTGAGGGAGAGTGATACCAAAATCAATGTGATCGAATTTACAGGCAACCAACGGTTGATTCTGGAGCAATTGTTCCGATTTCCCGAATATCCGGCCGAAGCGGAACCGCTATTAAAAGAGTTGTTGAGCCGCATTAGTGGCAACATCACCATACATTCCGATCTGACCGAGCAACAACAGTCGGTCGTGCAATCCGAAGGAAACTACATGCCGGTAGTGCAGATCCTGCCTTTGGGTGAATGCTTCAAGGCAGAGGTATTTATCAAACCGCTCGGCGAGCTACCACCCTACTGCAAACCCGGTATCGGCAACCGCAGCGTGATGGGTAAGCAGAACGGACAGACGCTGCAAGCCATTCGTAATTTCCGGATGGAAAGTGAAAAAGCGGAGATCGTTTATCAGATTTTCCGGGAATTCGATATGGATTCGTCGGATGTACTGACCCTCGAAAGTACAATCGACTGCCTCGAACTGCTCGATCAGCTTCACAATCAGGAAGGAGTCGTTATCGAATGGCCCGAAGAAGAAAAAATAAAGATCAGGCATCGTGCCTCATCATCCGGTTTCTCGATGTCCGTAAAAGGCAACAATACCTGGTTCGATATCGACGGAGCATTACGCATCAGCAAAAACGAGGAGATTCAGATTGTTGAACTGATGAAACAGGTGCGTGAATCGCAAAGCAGATTCATTCGTCTTGAAGGCAACGGTTACGTCGCCCTGACACATGAACTACGCCGCCAGATGCTGGAACTGAGCAGCATCTTGTTTCAGCAGAAAGATTCGCTCCACATGTCGGGATTCGCACTTCCGCTATTGGACAGCCTCGAAAGATCGGGTGTGGAAATCAAGAAAGACAAAGCATACGAGGATTTAAAAGCTCGTGTCGAGAATGCAGGGAAGTTACGTCCTGTATTGCCATCCGGACTTCAGGCAGACTTGCGCGAATATCAGGAAGAGGGATACCGTTGGATGAGTCGCCTGGCCGATTGGGGTGCAGGTGCATGCCTGGCCGACGATATGGGTCTGGGAAAAACCGTACAGGCAATCACCATGTTGCTGGCCCGCGGTTCACAGGGACCTTCGCTGGTCATTGTTCCGGCATCCGTTCTGGCGAACTGGGAAAACGAGATAAACCGGTTCGCGCCAGCGCTGACGATTAAAAATCTCAATACGCCCGGACAACCCCGCGCATCGGTGATAACCGAATCAGAAGCCTTCGACGTGGTGATTACCACCTACGGACTACTCATTGCGGAAGAGGAAACACTTGTGCAGAAAAAGTGGAATATGGTGATTCTCGACGAAGCCCATACCATTAAAAACCGGGAAACAAAAATGTCGAAAGCGGCGATGAAACTGAAAGCCGGTTTCAGATTGATCCTTACCGGTACGCCGATACAGAATCACCTGAGCGAAATCTGGAACTTGTTCGAATTCATCAATCCCGGTTTGCTCGGTTCTTTCGGTTCTTTCAACGAACGTTTTATCATGCCGATCGAATTGCGTGAGGATAAAAAGCAACAACAGCTACTCAAAAAGATGTTGTCGCCCTTCATCCTGAGGCGCACGAAGACGGAGGTGCTCAACGAACTACCCGGAAAAACGGAGATCCTCCAGCTGGTCGATCTCTCGCAGGATGAGCTGGCGATGTATGAATCGTTACGAAGAAAAGCGGAAATGAGTCTGCAGCAGAAAGACCTCAATGCCGTGCGTACACTGGCCGAGATCACGCGCCTGCGCCAGGCTGCATGCCATCGCTCTTTGATTTATCCCGATTACGAAGGCAGTTCGTCAAAAACGAACGTATTCATGGAGTTGGTACATGAATTGATTGAAAACAATCACCGTGCTTTGGTATTTAGTCAGTTCACCTCGCACCTTGCGTTGATCAAAAAAGAACTCGACCGATACGGCATCAGGTATCTATACCTCGACGGATCGACACCAACCCCTCACCGGAGTAAACTCGTGAAGGATTTTCAGACGGGCGATCAGCCCTTGTTCCTGATAAGTCTGAAAGCCGGAGGGTTAGGGTTGAATCTTACCGCAGCCGATTATATCATTCACCTCGATCCGTGGTGGAATCCGGCTGTTGAAGATCAGGCATCCGATCGCGCATACCGTATCGGACAGACACGACCGGTAACGGTATACCGGCTGATCTCGCGCCATACGATCGAAGAAAAGATCATTCGCCTGCATCATACCAAAAAAGATCTGGCTGACTCGCTGTTAGAAGGAAGCAACATGGCCCATCAGCTTACCCGCGAAGAGATGCTCGAATTGATAAAAAGCGAATAAGAAAGCATAAAACCGATGATCCGGAAACCGGAAGTGCGGAATCACCGCACCCGCGTTCCCCGGATCATCTCTCGTTTTCCGGGAGGTCCCGGAATCCGTTCCATCACGAATCCCGCATCCCGAAACCCTCTCCTTACAACGCCTTTGGCGCAATAGGTGGTCAGAATACCGTTCTCTTCCACGACTTCCGCTATTTTCCGATAAATCGCGTCCGTCCACATTTCCGGCTGCTTATCAGGTGCGAAAGCATCAAAATAAACCACCTCAAACATGCCCTGCAACTCATCCCGCGTCAAATCGACTTGTCGTTTCTCAATCGTGAAATAAGGAGTTATCCCCACCGGCTCATTCCATTTCGCTTTATGCAGGCTTATATATTCCTCCTGCCGGGCAGGATCAACTTGCATGGCATAATTGAGCAAAGAGATTTGTTCAACAGTCAGCGGATAAAGTTCCAACGTCGTATAATGTACCGGCACGCCGAGCTCTTCAGCCAAAAGCAGCGATAGAAAAGCATTCAGCCCCGTACCAAAGCCGACTTCGAGAATCCGCACCTGCTTCGGTTTCTGCAGGCCGATGTATTGCGAAAGGGCCTCTTTGAGATATACATGACGAGCTTCCACAATCGCTCCGTTTACCGAATGGTAGTGTTCGTCAATCTCAGGAATATATAATGTGATGCTTCCGTCGGCCGTAACCTCCGGTTTGCGTTCAAAATCAATCATTTTCAAAAGTTCTGTTACCTTAAACCCCGAAAGGGGCGATCCTGTTATCACCACAAAGGAAATAAAAAAACCCGGCATGTGTCAAGCATGCCGGGAACTAACCGCTAACAAACATATAATTGCTATTTCACAACAGGATTCTCTTCTTTCTTAAACAACTGCCATACCAGAGCAGCCAAAGCCGCACCGATAAGCGGAGCTACGATAAACACCCACAGCTGAGAAAGAGCCACGCCTCCCTGGAAAATTGCCGGGCCGAACGAACGGGCCGGATTCACGGATGCGCCGTCAATCGGAATCATTACGATATTGATGATGGCCAAAGCCCAACCAATTGCGATACCGGCAAAACCTTTTGGTGCTTTCGCACTGGTAGCACCCAGAATTACGATAAGGAACAAGAACGTAAAGATCACCTCTCCGATGAATGCGCCGCTCATATGTCCTTCCGCAAACTGATTCGAACCGAAACTGGTCCATTGTTGCGAAATCGCACCGATCGCGATGGCACCCAATGTTGCTCCGATGAGCTGTGCGATCCAGTATTGAATCATTTCACCAAAACTCATTCCCTTATTCAAAAATACACCCAGACTGACAGCCGGATTTACATGACATCCCGAAATCGGCCCGATGGCGTAAGCCATAATCAATACGGCCAAACCGAAACAGAGACCAATCGCAGTGATCGTAATCGGATTACCGGTTGTGGTAAGCGGATCAGCTCCGACGAATATCTGTCCAAAGACTGCACTACCGCAACCAAAAAGTACCAAGGCAAAAGTACCTATCAATTCTGCAACAAATTTTTTCATGTCTATTTTATATTTAATTATCTGTATAGAATCCGGTTCGTAATCCGGCAACCGCCGTCTCGTCTCTTTTCATTGACCTTCAGCCTCTACGGGGATATATCCCGGAGAGTTACCATCTGAATAAATAACAGCTACAAATAAATATTGTTTTAAAATAGAGATATTAAATACCGGAATAATCAAAAGCGTTTACTCTTGTGTTTTTTCTTTCCGATCTCCTGCGAGGCGATAATTTCGCTGGCTGCTTCACGGAGTTCCGGATATTTGAAATCGAATCTGTTTTCAATCAGACGCATCGGTACTACCTGCTGTCCGCGGGTAAGCAGCGTCGCTCCGTCGAGCAGAAAAATCCGCAACATCCATTCCGGCAGATGAACCACCGCAAAACCCGGATAATGCGCACGAAGCTCTACGACCATATCATGCCAGGTAATCGTATCGGGAGCGACACAATTGATTACCCCTTTCAAATTTTTATCTTTTAGTACCAGATCGAATACGGCGACCAGATCGACCAGATGGATCCATGAAAACGGTTGTCGTCCGTTGCCGAAAATGAAATGCACCCCCATTCGCGCCGGTTTCAGAATATGGGGGAAAACTCCGCCGTTGTCTCCCAAGATAAGTCCGAAGCGCAAGATCACCAACCGCACCTCTTTCCTAACCCGCGAAGCTTCAGCCTCCCATCTGCGACAAACCTCAGACAAGAATCCGTCTTGCGTCGCCTTCGATTCTTCGGTATGTATGCCATCGTAGGCATAATATCCGATTGCGGATGTCGAAATAAAAACTTCCGGCGCACGTTCCAATCCGTTGATCGCCGCTACCAGGATACGAGTCGACCTGATGCGACTTTCGAGTATTTCCTGTTTCTTCCGTTTGCTCCATCTGCCGTTGATCGAAGCTCCGGCCAGGTTGATCACGGCATCACTGCCGGCCAGTGCTTCCCGGAGTTCCTTTTCGGAATTTTCCGATAACATCCGGTGCGGAATCCCCGTCACCCGATGTCCTTCCCCTTCGAGAAAGCGCTTCAGATGACTCCCCACAAAACCGGACATCCCTGTAATTGCTATCTTCATAAAAAAAGGAGTGACCGATGATACGATCACTCCTTGTAAAACAATATTTCAGAATCTTTGTTTAAGATTTTACTTTCTTGCCATCAACCATCACGAACAACTTATCCGAAGGACGGATCTTCTGATCGATCTTAAAGGCAAAGCGCTGCCCTTTCACCGCTTCATCTACCGGTTTGTAATCTACCTGAATTTCAGGAAGCGTCATAAAGATTGCTCCCGTAGTAGGCCCTGTGATCAGAATCTCATCTCCCACCTTCACGCTCTGCGTTTCGCAAAGGAATTCGGCCACACCGATGTTCGAGAAGTATTTCATTCCTTTGGCCACGTAAAGTTTCTTCTTCGTAGCTTCCGATCCGTAAACCGGACTCCACTCGCCCAAACGCTGTCCAAGATAATAACCATCCCAGAAGCCACGGTTGAACACAGCATACAAACGCTCATCCCATCCCTTGATTTTCTCTTCCGAATAAGTTCCGTCGATCACCGATTCAAGTGCCTCACGGTAACACTCTACCACCGTACGTACATATTCCGCACCACGGGCACGTCCCTCCAGTTTGAATACGCGTACACCCGCATCCATCATCTTATTCATGAAATGGATCGTTTTCAGGTCGCGCGGCGACATGATAAACTGGTTATCTACCTCCAGTTCAAGGTTCGTCTCATTGTCTTTCACCGTATACGAATGACGGCAGATCTGGGTGCAGGCCCCGCGATTGGCCGATTTGTTGTATTCATGCAGACTCAGGTAACATTTTCCTGAAACAGCCATACACAAAGCGCCATGTGCGAACATCTCGATCCGGATCAGTTCACCCGAAGGCCCTTTGATCTGGTCTTTCACGATATCCTGATAGATCGCCGACACCTGCTCCATGTTCAATTCGCGGGCAAGTACCACCACATCGGCAAATTGCGCGTAAAACTTCAAAGCCTGCGTATTCGAGATATTCAACTGAGTAGAAAGATGCACTTCCACGCCGATTTCGCGTGCATACATCATCGCCGAAACATCCGACGCGATGATTGCCGAAACCTGAGCTTCTTTCGCTGCATCGATGATCTTATACATCAGTTCGATATCGTTGTCATAAATCACCGTGTTCACCGTCAGATAGCTTTTCATATTGTGCTCCCGGCAAATGCGTGCGATCTCGTGCAAATCGTCGATGGTAAAATTATTCGATGATTTGGCACGCATATTCAAACCTTCTATTCCGAAGTAAATGGAGTTTGCTCCTCCCTGGATGGCAGCAGACAGTGCCTCGTAAGAGCCTGCAGGTGCCATTATCTCAAATTCATTCAATTGCATGATTGCTGATTTTATTTTTCGGTCACAAAGATATAAATAAACAACTTAATGTTTCTGAATCCCTTATCAGCATTAAGACAAAAGTGTTTAACAAGCTTATTGACTGAAACAAGTTCATGAAAAAAGCCGGTATCCCGACGCGCTTGTCAGATACCGGCTTTCTCTGTTTTTTATCAGTAAATTACTGAATCTCCTCCAGACATGGCTCAGGCACATAATCAGCCCAGTTGGTCTGACGCATGTCGCCCGATTTGATAAATTGGTTGTGGAATCCGAATGCCGCAATCAAACTGTGTTGTGTATGGCAATTTGATTTTGACAGTTTCAGATACTGACGCAACAATGGCTTGTAATCCGGATGCGCGCAGTTCTCGATAATCGCTTCCGCTTTCTGAGCCGGTGATTTACCACGCAAATCGGCGATTCCCTGCTCCGTAATCAGAATATCGACCGAGTGTTCGCTATGATCGACATGAGAGGCAAACGGCACGATCGCACTGATTTTACCCTCTTTGGCTACCGACGGACAAGAGAAGATCGAGATGTAAGCATTACGGGTAAAGTCGCCCGATCCGCCGATTCCGTTCATCATTTTCGTACCCACCACATGCGTTGAGTTTACGTTTCCGAAAATATCCGCTTC
>JBOFCW010000255.1:0-5299 GCA_051646395.1 Bacteroidales bacterium | reverse complement strand
AGCTTTTCATTTGGGAGGCTCGCTGCAACTTTTATTCGGAATCACCGGAAACCGTTGGGAAGACCGGAATTATCATCCGGAATATCCATATTATCAACTCATGAATCAATATTGGGTCAGGGCAGGTGCAAAGGAGCGCCCCCCAATTGCGGGAAAAGTAGAGGGTGCCTGCTATTGGTGACTTTATCCCTTTCGTGTTAAGTTAACTTATCAATACGAAAAAAGGGTCTGTGAATGCCACAGACCCTTTTTTCGTATTGTTTAAATTACCAGTAGATTACTTACTCAATTTCCATTCCGCACCCTCTTTCGTGTCTTTGATTTCAAAGCCGAATTCGGTAAGTTTATTGCGGATCATATCTGAAGTAGCCCAGTCTTTGTTTGCTTTTGCCTGTTGGCGGAGTTGTAGCATCAGATCGACTACCTGACCATATACTTCATCGTTGTTTGAAGCAGCGGCTGTTTCGTTTTTCAATCCGAGGATATCGAACAGGAACAATGCCATTACCGATTTCAATTCAGCAAGATCATCTGTACTGATTGTGTCGTTTCCGGCCAGCACTTTGTTGATGATCGATGTACATTCGAACAGGTGTGAGATCACGATCGGCGAGTTGAGGTCGTCGTTCATCGCATCGTACATCTTTTGACGAAGGGGAGCTATTTCCACGGTCGATTTTTCCGCCGGTGTTAATTTCTCCAGGTTGCCGTAGGCTTCCATCAGACGGTTCATCCCTTTTTCAGCGGCCTGAAGGGCTTCGTTGCTGAAATCTACCGTGCTGCGGTAATGAGCCATCAGGATAAAGAAACGGATGGTCATCGGCGAATAAGCCTGTGCCAGTGAAGCATGGTCGCCGGTGAAAAACTGATCGAGTGTGATGAAGTTGCCCAATGATTTACCCATCTTCTGGCCGTTGATGGTGATCATGTTGTTGTGCATCCAGTAATTCACACATTCATGACCTTGCGCGGCCACCGACTGTGCGATTTCACATTCGTGGTGCGGGAACAGCAAGTCCATTCCTCCGCCGTGGATGTCGAATTTTTCGCCCAGGTATTTCAATCCCATCGCAGAGCATTCCAGGTGCCATCCCGGGAAACCGTCGCTCCACGGAGAGGGCCAGCGCATGATGTGCTCGGGAGAGGCTTTTTTCCACAACGCGAAGTCGAAACTGTTGCGTTTTTCCTGTTGTCCGTCGAGTTCGCGCGTTGTATTCAGCAATTCGTCGATGTTTCGACCCGAAAGCTTGCCGTAATGATGTGATTTATTGTATTTCTCTACATCGAAATATACCGAACCGTTGCTTTCGTATGCGAAGCCGGCTTTCTGTATCTGTTTGATGTATTCGATCTGTTCGATGATGTGGCCCGACGCATGCGGCTCGATGCTTGGAGGAAGAACGTTGAGTGCTTCCATCGCTTTGTGGTAGCGGTTCAGGTAATATTGTACCACTTCCATCGGCTCCAGTTCTTCGAGGCGTGCTTTTTTCGCAATCTTGTCTTCGCCCTGATCCGCATCGTTTTCCAGGTGGCCGACATCGGTGATGTTGCGCACATATCTTACTTTGTATCCGATGTGTTGCAGGTAACGGAAAAGCAAATCGAATGTGATTGCCGGACGGGCATGACCCAGATGGCCGTCACCGTAGACGGTTGGTCCGCATACATACATTCCCACATGACCGGGATGATGAGGTATGAACTCTTCTTTTTTCCGGTGCAGGGTATTATAAATGTTGAGTTTTTGAGAAATCATATGATTTGATTTTTGTTTTCAAAGTTAATAAAAAATAGAACCGTTCATCGGTTTTCAATCAGTCCGTCGCGCATGTGGATCACCCGGTCGGACATGGCTGATAGCGATTCGTCGTGTGTGACAATGACAAATGTCTGATCCAGCTCCCGGCGTAATTCGAAGAACAAACGGTGCAACTCGAGTTTGTGGGTCGAATCGAGACTCCCCGACGGTTCGTCGGCAAAGATGACCGCCGGACGGTTGATCAGAGCCCGGGCAACCGCAACGCGCTGTTTCTCGCCGCCCGACAACTCCGAAGGCTTGTGTTTGCTCCGGTCTGCGATCTGTAGATACTCCAGAAGCTCTTTTGCCCGTTTTTCGGCATCGGACGGTTTCATTTTACTGATCATAGCGGGGATCATCACATTTTCGAGAGCTGTAAACTCCGGAAGCAACTGATGGAACTGGAATACGAATCCGATGTTCTTGTTTCTGAAAGCCGAAAGCTCTTTTTCTTTGAGCTGATGGACCGCTGTGCCGTTGATGAAGACCTCTCCGTTGTCGGGACGGTCGAGCGTGCCCAGAATCTGGAGTAAGGTGGTTTTACCTGCACCGCTTTTGCCTACGACCGATACCACTTCTCCCTTCCGTATGGTCAGGTCGATTCCTTTCAGCACCTCGAGCGAGCCGAAGCTCTTGGTTATATTTTTTGCTTCAATCATTATTTGTCAGAGTTTACGGATTACGTATGAGGCCAGGAAGCATCCGAAAATGGCAGGCATATAAGAGATCGTGCCTACGGTCGATTTTTTATTGCGCTCGTTTTCGGTTAGCAAAACTGAGCTTTTATCGGGTTTCTCGGTCGAAAAGACGACCGGAATACCTTTCCGAATTCCGAGTTTCACCAGTCGTTTTCTGACGGCTCTTGCCAGCGTGCATTCACGCGTATCCGAGAGGTCGGCGAGTTTGACCTGAGAAGGGTCGATTCTTGCTCCCGCTCCCATCGAAGAGATGATTTTGATTTTTCTTTTTTTTGCGGCAAGGATCAGGTGTACCTTCGGGCTCAGCGTGTCGATTGCGTCGACTACGAAATCGAAATGCCGGCTGTCGAGCAGATGATCGGTCAGTTCGTCATGAAGGAACTCATGGCGGTATTCCAGTTTAAGATCCGGATTGATATCCAACAGCCGTTTGGCCAGGATATCCACTTTTTTATGTCCGATCGTGCTGTGGCGGGCAATCAGCTGACGATTGATATTCGACGGGTTTACCGTATCTCCATCCACGATCGTCATGTTTCCGATACCGGCCCGGCAGATCATTTCAGCTGCATAAGCTCCTACACCACCAACACCGACGATGAGCACATGCGCTTTGCGCAAATGTGCCATTCTTTCTTCCCCTAACAGGAGTAAAGTTCTTTCCAGCCAATTTTCCACCTTCTTACGTTTTAGAATTTTATTGATTACAAATGTAGGAAATTGTTGTTTTAAAGTTGTTTATTAAGAAGCGATTTCTATATTTGCGATATTCTAAACTATTTTAAAAGTTAAAGGTATGAAGAAAGTTATCTTGTCTGTAATGATGGTTTTTGCTTTGGGAACGGCTGTTTCGTTCGCTCAGTCTCCTGAAAAAGGTTGCGGTGGTTGTAAAGCGGAATGTACGGCTCAGCAAAAAGCGCAGTGTCACGATGCGGGTACTGCTAAAAAAGAGAATAAAAAAGAAGAATGTAAGTCGAAAACTTGTGACGATAAAAAGAAAGATTGCGACAAGTCAAAAAAAGAATGTGCCAAAAAAGAAACTAAAAAAACAGCTTGCTGCAAAAAAGACGCAGCAAAGAAGTAAGTTTTACTTTTTTGATATAATATTCAGCTTCCTATGGTTCATAGGAAGCTTTTTTTTGTTCGTAATGGTTTATTTATTTGAAATCATTTTTTATTTAAACGTAACAAATTGATAGCTATCCGGACAGTATATTTTATATTTGTGCTTTAAAATCAGAATATATTACAAATGAGAAAAGGCATTACTTGTTTTATCTTTCTTGCCTTGCTGGGAGCAACGCCCCTGAGTGCAAAGAAAAAAAGTGCTAAGACGCCAACACCGGCGGCCAAAGACACGACAAAAACGGCAAATGGTGAATACGGGAAAATTACCCGGGGAGCAAAGACCAAAAATGGTTTGTTTACAACGCATTTCACTAAAACCGGAAAGCTTTATTTCGAGTTGCCGGATTCTGTATTCAATAGTACTTATCTGTTGTCTAACCGGATGGCTTCGACTAGTAATAATCTGGATTTCGTGGCCGGACAGATGATCAATTCACCGATGATGATGCGGTTGAGCAAAGACGGACAGAATGTTTATCTGCATCTGGTACAGTATCAGAATGTGGTTCGCGATAATGATCCGATGACCTCCGCGTTTAATCGGAACTTCACGGATCCGGTATTGAAAGGATTCAAGATCGTAGCCCGCAACGGCAAGAATGTCGTGATTGATGTATCTTCTTTTTTCGGAACGAACGAGAAAGCAATCTCTCCGCTAAAGCCTGAGAATTCGGCTGCTAAGTCGCTGGGGATTTCGAAAAGTATCAGTGGGTCATTTGTTGCGGAAGCTTCCGGAATTCGCGAAGTCAAGACTTTTCCGGGAAATATAGAGATAAAGAGTACGCTTTCGTTCAATACTCCGAAAGGTAACGAGCCTTATACTGTTGAGGTGCATCGTTCTTTTTTGGTGTTACCAAAGGAGCCGATGCAAAAGCGATTACAGGATAACCGCGTGGGGTATTTCTCTTCGAGAAAAAACATGTTTTCGACCGATAAAGACAAAGTAGAACCTTTTACGCATATTCATCGCTGGAATTTGCAACCGGCGGCCGCTGATCTGGATAAGTATCGGGCAGGAGAACTTGTTGAGCCTCAAAAACCGATTGTTTTTTATGTAGACAGCGCTTTCCCGGAAAAATGGCGTTCGGTTGTCAAACAGGGGATTGAGGACTGGAACACAGCATTCGAGGCTGCCGGATTTAAGCATGCGATCCGGGCGGAGGATTACCCGAAAAACGATCCTGCTTTCGATCCGGATGATATGCGTTACAGCTGTGTGAAATATGCCGCAACATCGACAGCAAATGCGATGGGACCGAGTTTCGTAGATCCGCGGAGCGGTGAGATACTGACGGCTGATGTGATCTGGTATCATAATATTCTTTCGCTTTTGCACGACTGGCGCTTTACCCAGACGGCGGCGGTGGATCCGCGTGTGCGTAAACCGGTTTTCGATGATGTGGTGATGCAGGAAGCGATCCGGTATGCCGCGGCTCATGAAATAGGCCATACGCTGGGTCTGATGCATAACATGGGAGCGAGTTATTCCTTCCCGGTCGACTCGTTGCGCAGTGCGTCGTTTACTCAGAAATATGGTACGACTCCGAGCATCATGGATTATGCGCGAAATAATTTCGTCGCTCAGCCTGGTGATCCCGAAAAAGGGGTTAAACTGACACCTCCGGTATTGGGTGTTTATGATATTTATGCGATCAACTGGGGATATCGTTGTTTG
>JBOFCW010000231.1:0-2839 GCA_051646395.1 Bacteroidales bacterium | reverse complement strand
AGAATTATTCATTGTCTTTGTCGGGTGGCGTGAAAGGGGTTTCTTATTATGCGGCTTTGAGTTTCAACGATACCCGCGGGATTATCCAGAACAGCGGATTCAAAAGATATACCGGACGTCTGAACCTCGATTATCAATTGTTTAAATGGCTGAAGATCGGGTATAAATACTACTATACGAACCGCGATCAGGATGTGAATCTGGCAGATATCGGAGGTACGCTTTGGTATCGGAGTGCCATCTACCTGAATCCGTTGTTGTCGGCTACTTCCGACTTCAATGACCTGTGGTATTCGGGACAGAAATACAACTCGCCCAGAGTCTATATCGATATGTGTAAGAACAACGATGTGAGAACTTCTTATAACAATACGCTTTATTTCGAACTGGAACCGGTGAAGGGTTTAAAGATCCGTACACAGGAATCGCTTTACAGCTACCAGCGTAATTCATATCAGTATCAACCCGGCACGCTCCCCGCTAAGGCCGCCGATGAGGGTGGATATGCTTACCGGGCAGAATATAACGAACAGAGTTTGCTGAGCGAGAATACCGTTTCTTATGTCAACAACTTCAAAAGCGGACATAACCTGGATGCGCTGGTCGGTTTTACCGCACAAAACTGGAAAACCAACAACATGACCCTGAGTGGTCGCGGTTACTTCCTTGATGACAACATGTGGAACAACATGGGAGCCATTCCGGATAAGAACAATTACTCGGCATCGACATCACGTACCGAAAAGCTGAAGATGTCTTTTCTGGCCAGGTTCAACTACAATTACAATCAACGCTATTACGTAACGCTTACGGGACGCTATGACGGGGCTTCTAATTTCGCGGCGAATCATAAGTGGGGATTTTTCCCTTCGGGAGCCTTGAAATGGAACATCGCCAACGAAGGTTTTTTGAAAGAAAACAATACGGTCAATGATTTGTCGTTGCGTCTGAGTGCGGGTAGAACGGGGAATGACGGAATTGGTGCTTATCGGTCGCTGGCCGCTTTGGGAAGTTCGACAGGAGGTTACCTTTTCGGAGGAACTCAGCCTGTAGCTTATTATCCCTCGCGTTTGGCAAGCGATAACCTGACGTGGGAAAAAACAGATTTATACAACATCGCCACAGATGTGTCATTATTCAAGAACCGGTTGAACATCACGTTCGAGGGGTATTTGTCTTATACGAAAGACTTGTTGCTTAACGTTCAGACCCCTACCCATACCGGATATTCCTCGAAGTTCGCCAATGTAGGTAAAACGAATAACAAAGGGATCGAATTGAGCATCGAAAGTCAGAATATCGTAACGCCAGATTTCGGCTGGTCAACGATGTTTACCCTATCGCACAACCGGCAGAAAGTAACCGATATCGGAACGAGTGATTTCGTAAGCGCTTATGCGGCTTACGGAAATAACAGCTATATGATGTACGGCTACGTGAAAGATTATCCGTTGAATGCATTGTGGGGATTCAAATACGGAGGTACCTGGAAAAATAAAGAGGAGATTGAACGTAACGAAGTGACCAAAGCCTATATCAGCACGTCCAATACACAAAAAAGTCCGGGTTGCGCCCGCTTTATGGATGTCAACCACGACGGAATCATGAATGAGAAAGACCTGGTTTACATGGGGTCTGCCGATCCTAAGATTTATGGTGGTTTGCAAAACACCTTCAGATATAAGAATCTGAGCTTTAGTTTTTACTTCAATTACTCCCTCGGGGGCAAGATCTATAATATTTCCGAACAGTGGTTGGGCGGATCGTATATGACCAATCAGTACCGCTATATGCTCGACGGCTGGCATCCGGTACGAAATCCGAATTCCGACATACCGCGAGCCGGTAGTGCCGAATGTATTCCGAGTGACAGGTTGATCTACGATGCTTCATTTTTGCGTTTGAAAAATGTTTCGTTGAGCTATAATTTCGATTTGCGTCGTCAAACCAAAAATGTGATCAAAGATCTCACCGTTTCGGCAAGTGGCGAAAATCTTTATCTGTGGAAGAAATACAATGGCTTTGACCCCGATGTTTCCAGCGAAAGCTCGAATGCGACCTTAAGACGTGTCGATATCGGAGCTTATCCGAAAGCGAGAACAATCATTTTCAGTGTGCAGGTTAAATATTAATATAATCAGGTTATGATTTCACTAAATAAATATCTAAAATACCCGGGAATTCTGATCTCGTTCCTTTTGCTGTCCGCATGCGATTTGACCGAGACCCCGACCTCTTTTGTGAATAGCGACAATTATTATAAGACCGAAAGTCAGTGTATTTCCGGATTGAACTCCTGCTACATTCCGTTAAAGACCATCTATAACTTCACGTACATGATGATTACGGAAGGCGTAACCGATTTGATGTACATCCGTTCGGGAACGCAGGATGCGCAATTGGCCGTATCTCCGGCTCAGCCCCGCTACGGTTCGACGATGTGGACGCAGGGATATAAAGGTGTGATGTATAGCAATGCCGTTATCGACGGTATCGCCAAATCGCCTGTGCCCGAAGAGTTGAAAAAACCGCTTCTTGCCGAAGGAATCATCATGCGGGCTTATTATTATTGGTTTCTGACCTGTACGTTCGGCGACGTGCCGTTCTATACCGAACACGTAGCCAATATGGAAGTTCTGGAGAGAATTTCCCGAATGGGCCGGATGTCTGCTGTCGATACGCGCAACTACCTGATCGATGAGCTGCTGAATCATGTTTATGACCTGCCGCAGATAAGAACCTCCGAGGTGAAAGATAACCGTTGTGGTGCCGCGATGGGCTGGATGTTGATCGGTAAGTTGGCGCAATGGAACAAAAGATGGGATATCGCCAGAGATGC
>JBOFCW010000211.1:0-3657 GCA_051646395.1 Bacteroidales bacterium | reverse complement strand
ATTTGCAGAAATAACGGTAGGAGTCGGGCGTCCATTTGTACGGTCTGATGCCGTTTACACCTGTTGCCTGCAAATGTTTCAAAATTTCAGCCGGATTGATAAAATGCAGAACTATTTCATTTGTCGTCATTTCGAGCAGTTCATAATCATTTTTCAACCATTTTTTTAAATCGCTTACTGTAGGATACGTTAATCCTACACCCGTCAGTTTTTTTATTTCTCTCATATTTTCGGGCGAAAATGAGCTTAATGCTATTAGAGAGCCCGGTTTCAGATGGGTTGAGCATTTATTTATAAAACTTTCCGGATCATGGAACCATTGAATCGTAGATGAAGATAATATTAAATCGAATTGATGATTAAAAACCATATTTTCTGCATCCCCCTCCGAAAAATGATAATTGCTATTCTTGAGTAGTTGCCGGACAAATCCTTCAACCGGGTATAAATCATTAAGATAATAATGCGCGGGTTCATATTTCTGAAGAAATAAACGGGTTAAAATTCCGGAGCCGCATCCGAACTCCCATACGTTTGTCGGAGCTGAAACAAGGTGTTTTTCCAAAAGTGAAACCAGTTGTGATGCGATTTGTTTTTGGGCCGAGGCATGTTGATCGTAAGACGCGGATGCTTCCAAAAAACGGGATCGGACGTATGTTTTGTCGATAGAATTCATTTATATATAATTTGATTTTTAACATTAATGTATAAATGCGCCATTATATAACTTCGGTTGGGTATCTCAACTTTAGGTGAGTTATGGCGATTTTATTTAAATTCTGTGTACCTTAAAAAATATAGCGGCAAATGAGCCTCATCAACCTCTGCAGAGCAGGTGTCTTTCCATGCTCTTTTTTGATTTTCAGGAGGGAATATAAGATCCCGATTTCCGATTATTGCTTTATCCCATTGAAAGTTATGCGTCGCGTGGCAAGCGCTTTGCGAATAAATCGACTGAAGTTCGGTTTTTAATGATTCAATCGAACGTTTCGGTCTTTTTGTGTCAAAAATTTCTTTGTTTTTTGATGATCCGCACATGCGTCTGTAAAATTTATCAAGCGAAACGGGGGAGAGCATCTCCAAAGTAGAGCAAAATATCTTTCGGGGTATGCCGAGGTTGTCATCGATAGGGAAAGGAGTGCCATTGATCGCCGTTTTCCGGGTAAAAGTATACCCGGAATTTCCGAATATCATTGTGGCAGCCCATACTCCCATCGACCAGGCAATGAGTTCGACCTGTTCATATCCATTGAGTATAGTTTCATCGAAAGCCAAATCGGTATAGTTATAGCAAATACACAGATCACCATCCGTTTTGTCTTCGTCTGAGAACGGATGGTGATCCATTCCCCAGCCGGCAAAGAAAAGATATAGTTTTCTTTTGCCGGATTTATGCATAAAATGATGATTCATAAAAGTATTCTGTTGGAATTTATCTGTTTTAAAAATGTGGTGGTGATATCCTTTTAAGGATTTCCATTAGTCGGGCGAGTTGTTCTTCTGTCATGTCTGCGTGAAGAGAGAACCTGAGTCTCGCCGTTCCCTCAGGAACTGTAGGTGGTCGGATCGGTAGCACATAGAATCCCTCCTTCTGCAGGGTTTGAGCTATGTCGTTGGTTTCGTGATTATCACCAATGATAAACGGGATAATATGAGAAGTGCTCAATCCCGTTTTGCCTAACCGATCGATGCATTTCCTCAAAAGGGAGCTGATATGTCTTAAGTGATTTCTTTTAGCTCCCAATTCAGGTAACTTATTAAACAGGAAACGGGTCCATGCCAGATTTAACGGAGGTAAAGCGGTCGTGAAGATGAAAGGCCTGACGGTATTGATCAGGTATTCGGATATTGCATGGTCGCATACCAGAAAAGCGCCTACTGATCCCAACGCTTTGCCGAATGTTCCGGCGATAAAGTCTATTTTAGCAATACAATCATATTCTTCACAACAGCCCAACCCATTTTTACCCCTCACACCAACGGCATGAGCTTCGTCGATATAGAGCATAACGCCGGGATATGTTTCTTTTATTCTAATGAGTTGCGCAAGATCGGCTTCATCGCCATCCATACTGAAGATAGATTCTGTAACAATCAGGATGTTGCGATAGGATGTGTTATGTTCTTTTACGAGTTTCCCGAGACGTTCATAATCTTGATGGGGATAACGAATGCAACGGGATTCGGATAAACGGATTCCGTCAATCATACTGGCATGTACCAGTTTGTCGGCCAAAATAAGAGTATGCTTGTCTGTTAACGCTGCGATGACACCTGAATTCAGGTGATATCCCGACGTGAAAACCAATGCGGAATCGCGTTGATAGGCTTTTGCTATATCGGTTTCCAATAAAGAATATTCGGTCGTATTGCCCGTTTGAAGCCTTGAGGATGATGCACTGAAGCTTAAATCCTCATCTTTTATCAGTTCACTGAATTCCCGACGTAGGTTTTGATCGGCAGCCAGCCCCAGATAATCGTTTGAACTAAGATTGACGCAAGGCTTGCCTTGTGTATTGGGCCTTATTTGCATTTTTTGTGGGTCTGTCAACGTGCGAAACCGCCCCTCTTTTTTAAATCGGAGGAGCTTTTCTTCGTAGTAGCTATTCATTCTTCCTGTAGTTTTATGACCTGAAGCATCGCATGGGTCAGCTTGCTCAGTTCGTCTGATGAGATGATAAACGGGGGCATGATATAAACCAATTTGCCGAACGGGCGAATCCAGACGCCTGCCTCAACAAATTGTCGCTGGATGATGGCCATATCCACCGCTTTATTCATTTCAATAACCCCGATGGCACCCAGAATACGGACATCTCTTACCTGGGCGAAGTCGCTGGCCGGTTTCAGCTCTCGTTTCAATTGTTCTTCAATCATTTTTACCCGTTGTTGCCAGTCGCTTTGTACAAGTAGGTCAAAAGATGCGCATGCGACGGCACAGGCAAGAGGGTTTCCCATGAATGTCGGGCCGTGCATAAAAACTCCGGGACTTCCGAAGCAAATGATACGGGCGATATCAGAAGAGGTTAGTGTAGCCGAAAGTGTCATATATCCTCCGGTAAGTGCTTTGCCTATGCACATGATGTCGGGCGATATACCGGCATGTTCGCACGCAAAAAAGGTGCCCGTTCTTCCGAATCCGGTTGCGATTTCATCTATAATCAACAAAACATCATATTGATCGCATAGTTTGCGTGCTTCTGTCAGGTATTGAGGGTGATAAAAACGCATACCTCCTGCACCTTGCACGATGGGTTCAAGGATAAGGGCCGCGATGTGTTCGTTTTCTTCTTCCAGTATTTTTTTCAGCGGTTCGATATCCTCCGGGTTCCATGTGTCGTCGAAAGTGCTTTCCGGCGCAGGTATGAAATGGCGTACAGGTAAAGCATTGCCGAAAATCCCATGCATTCCGGTAACCGGATCACAAACAGACATCGCATTCCACGTGTCGCCATGATACCCGCTGCGTATGGTGACAAAATTTGTTTTTAAGGGTTTTTCCATCGCAAACCAGTACTGAATCGCCATTTTTAAAGCCACCTCTACGGCCACAGAACCTGAGTCGGCATAAAAAATCTTATCCAGGTATTTAGGAGCAACCGACAACAGGCGTTTCCCCAGCTCGATAGCAGGTTCGTGGGTAAGTCCGCCGACCAT
>JBOFCW010000201.1:0-11028 GCA_051646395.1 Bacteroidales bacterium | reverse complement strand
TACGACGAATTGTATTGTGCCTCCCCGCTCGAATGCCTCTTATAAGGATCGGGTCTACACTACGGGTGCAGCAGGTTTCGAAGGTTTTCCTCATATCGGGGAGCGGGAGAATCTTGAGGGAATGAAGGATTTTTCGGTGATTATCGATCATGCCAGACGATGTGCTCCACCGACATCGATCGAAAAAGGCGAGATTGTGGGCGGCTTTGCGCATGCTCAGGTTTTTGCGTTGGCCGACAAAATTGTCGGAGCGGTAAAGTCTGGTGCAATCAGAAAGTTTTTTGTGATGGCCGGTTGCGACGGTCGCATGAAAGGACGCGGTTATTATACGGATTTTGCCAAAGCTCTTCCGTCGGATACAGTCATTCTTACGGCCGGATGTGCAAAGTATCGTTATAATAAACTACCGTTGGGCGAAATCGACGGCATTCCGCGCGTATTGGATGCGGGGCAGTGTAACGACAGTTATTCGCTTGCCGTTGTTGCCCTGAAGCTGAAAGAGATATTCGAACTCAACGATATCAATGAATTGCCCATCGCTTATAATATTGCCTGGTATGAGCAGAAAGCAGTTATCGTATTACTGGCGTTGCTGTCTCTTGGTGTTAAGAACATTCATCTCGGCCCTACGCTTCCCGCATTTTTGTCGCCGAATGTAGCTAAGGTGTTGGTGGATGCGTTCGGATTGGCACCAATCGGTACTGTTGACGAGGATTTAAAAGCCTTTCTTTAAATAATTTTTAATTGCGCATTTTCTGTGATAAAATACCCCGGATTTTTGATTCGGGGTATTGTTTTTAAATGTACTTTCGCACGATTTTAGAAATAGTATTAAATACAACAGAATATGATGAGTGTGAAAACCAAAGGGTTTGTTTACGGGATTATAGCAGCCGTAACGTATGGAATGAATCCGTTGTTTGCATTGCCTCTGTATCAGGAGGGAATCGGAACGGACTCGGTATTGTTTTATCGTTATGCGATCGCACTGGTCATGCTGGGGCTGCTGATGAAGATCAAACGGATCTCATTTCGCATAAACCGGGCGGAGTTTCTGACGTTGGGGATTCTCGGCTTGCTCTTTTCCTGCTCTTCGCTTTTTCTGTTTGAAAGTTACAATTACATGGATGCGGGCATTGCTTCCACGATTCTGTTCGTTTATCCGGTAATGGTGGCTGTGATTATGGCGCTTTTTTTCAAAGAAAAAATGACCCTGCTTACCATGGGCTGTATCGCCCTGGCGTTGGCCGGTATCGGATTGCTGTATGAAGGGCCGGGGGGACAGACCCTGAGTACGACCGGTATTGTTTTTGTGCTTCTTTCTTCGCTGACGTATGCGATTTATATGGTTGGTCTGAACCGTTCGAAAGTGAGCGATATGCATGTGATAAAACTAACATTTTATGCCATTTTGTTCGGAATCATGATTTATGTTGTCCGGCTGGATTTTCTGACTTCGCTTCAACCGTTGTCTACACCCATGTCGTGGATCAACGCCTTTTCGCTTGGCTTGTTTCCTACGGTTATCTCTCTGATCATGATTACGATTGCGATTCAGTACATCGGATCAACACCGACCGCTATTTTAGGAGCGTTGGAACCGGTGACTGCCGTTTTCTTCGGGGTTTTGATTTTCGGAGAGCAACTCACGCCGAAAATCTGTTTCGGAATCATGTTGATACTTGTTGCCGTAACCATGATTATTGCCGGAAAACCTTTTCTTGAATTCGCGCGGAGAAAAGTTAAAAAAGCAGCTCGTTGATGCAGTAACGCTGTTTCATATAATGATCCATCCCAGCGTAAGCGCTACCAGGGAGACGAATGCGGCGACTATCAGGATAATGGCTGTGATAAAGCCTGGCCGGGAGAATGTTTTTTCTCCCGGCTTTTTATTTTCCCTCCGGGCTTCGATATACCAGATCAGACCGGCGATGTAGGCGATGGAGGTGATAAGAAGCAGAGATAGTCCGCCGGCATAAAGAAGCCACAAGCAATAAGCGGAGGAGAGGATTCCTACGAGCCTGTAGGTTGTGAGGTGTTTCTTATTTTCTTCGGGAACGTCCTTTTTATAGGCGAGTTTCAGCAGATATAAACCACAGAAAAAATAGGCCGGGAGAATCATGACCCCGGTGATTTCGATCGCGACCATATAAACCGATTCGGCTGTCGCTACAAGCAGGATGAAAATCTGCATGAGTACGCTCGAAACGAGGAGTGAAAAAACAGGAGTCTCTTTTTTGTTTTCCTTTAAAAAGCGTTTGGGTAATATTTTTACCTGTGCCGCAGTAAATGGCACCTGAACACAAAGGATGGTCCAGGATAACCAACCTCCCAGGATAGAGATTACAACGCAGAACAAAACATAAATCAACCCCCATTTGCCGATTACGCTTTCCAAAACATAAGCCACCGAAGGATTGGGCAGATTGCTCAACTGCGACTGGCTCATAATTCCGAAAGACAGGATACTGATCAGCATGTAGAGGATCAGGGCGAGAAGGAATCCGAAAACGGACGCTTTGCCGATGTCGGAGCTGTTTTTTGCTCTTTCGCCTATCACAACGGCACCTTCGACACCGATGAAACACCAAAGGGTGACGAGCATCGTACTGCGTATCTGACTGCCGAAGCTGTTGAGGGCGGCTGTTTCACCCCAAAAATCCAAGCTGAGCATGTCCAGACGAAAGAATGCGATCATCAGGATGATGATGGCTGAAAGGGAAAGAAACTTAACGGCCGAAACGATCAGGTTGAGGAACGCGGCTTCGCGGATGCCCGAAAGCAACAACAGGAATATGCCCCAGATAAGCGCAGACATGAACAGGATGCTTTCCCATCCATGAGCAAGCAGTATCGGAAAGAAATATCCCAAAGAATCATTCAGCATCACGGCAAGAGCGACGTTGCCCATTGCAGCGCAGAGCCAGTATCCCCAGGCTACGTTGAATCCGATATAATTGCCGAATCCTTCCTGGGCGTATTGGTAAATGCCTGCATTCAGGTCGGGTTTGATCCGGGAAAGGATTTTGAAGGTGAGTACCAGAAATAAGATTCCGGCTCCGGATATGATCCAGGACAGCAGGGTGGGAGCCAGTGCGGCTCCTTTAGCCATATTTTGAGGGATATTATAGATTCCGGCTCCGATCATCGAACTGAATACGATGGCGATCAGGGCTGCTAATCCCAACGGACGTTTTGCATGCTGCATAATCTTTTTTATTTGATAAAACGTCCATCGGGCATCGCCTGTTCACTCTATGCGGTCACCTCGCTTATTTCAACTTCAGCTTCGGGAGCGCGTTCTTTTTTCCATACCAGCGTGGCCAATAGAGTGGATACTGCCGCCGATCCGATCCAGAACCAGTTGATGTAAGTGAAATCATAAACGGTATTTCCATCGATCACCGTTTTATGTCCCTCTATGAGCATACCGCTCATTACATCCTGCAAGGCGGCTCCGATATAGGAGGCGATTCCTACTACGCCAAGAGCTGCTCCGGATGCGTTTTTAGGTGCTATGTCCACAGCCATCAAACCTCCCAGAAAGCAGATCAAAACACCGATTCCCGTGCCGAACATGAACATGGCCAGAGCATCCACCCAAAAATGATTGCCGGGTACCAATAAGAATAAACAAAGAGCTATCGTGTCCAGCACACCGCTTGCTAAAGCGATAAAATTGCGGCAACCATTAAAAAAACGGTCCGATATATATCCTGAAAAAACGGCTCCGATTACTCCGCATACGGAGCTGATAGAGATGATCAGCCCGGCGGTCATGGTGTCGTATCCCTTTTGTTCTTCCAGATAAAACATGCCCCAGCTGTTGACGGCATATCGGCTCATATACATGAATGCGCTTGCTAATGCCAGAATCCAGATAGCCGGCATGAGTAATACCTTTTTTTGTGCTTTATTTATTTCAGCGCTTGTTTCCGCCTTTTTAGGGTTTTCGTTATCTGCGGTTTTTACCGGAGGTAATCCCTGGCTCTGAGGGGTGTCGTAATAGAATTTCCACAACAATAATACGCCCGCAAGACCGATGATTCCGGCACTCATGAACCCGCTTTTCCAACCCCAGATGCTTACTACGGCTGCGATAACGATGAATGTGATCGCTTCTCCGAAATTATGCGCGCTGGTCCAGAAGCCGTAGAAAGTGCCCCTGTTGTCGTCGGCATACCAACGGCTGAGGCTTACCACACAGCATGGGGCGCCTACCGACTGGAAATAACCGCTGATTCCCCACAAAACGGTGAAAAGCAGAAATGAATTGGCATAACCCAATACGAGGTTTACCAGAGCGGTGACCATCAATCCGGAGGTGATGAACCGTCCGACATTGCTTCGGTCTGCGATGAATCCGTTCGTGAATTTACCGATTGCGTAAGTGATGTAAAATACCGATCCGATGATGCCCAGTTCGGCTGTAGAAAAAATGCCCTCGTCGACCATGGGCTTTTTAACCACATTCAGGCCTAACCGGCAGACATAGTAAATGCCGTAGCCCAATGTTGCGGCGAGAAATGTAGCCCATTGACAATATTTGAATCTTTTTTTTATCTCCTCCGGATCAGAGAGAGTCTGAGTAGGTTTGGAAATCTTATAGAAATCCAGAATTTTGTTTAACATGATAGCAAAATGTGTGTTTTAGATAAAAAGTCGGGATAAATATAGGAAGGAAAAGGTGATATTTTATAGAAATTCATCTCCTTTTTTATCAGGATAACTATCTTAGCAGTTATAATGCAAAATTAAATAATATGAAAACACACCTATGCCTTCTGTTTCTTATGGCCGGAAGTTTGAACCTTACCTTTGCCCGGGATCACCATCAATCTGAATCTGATTCGAAATGGAAACTTGTTTGGAAGGATGAGTTTAAGAAAAAGAAATTAAACGGGTCGAAGTGGAGTAAAATACCGAGGGGAAAGTCGGACTGGAACAATTATATGTCGGATGATCCCGCTCTTTATGAAATAAAAGACGGGAATCTGATTTTACGGGGGATCGTGAATCCGGATCGAGCCAAAGATACGGCGCAGTACCTAACGGGAGGTGTCTATACGAAGGATAAGTATGCGGTCGAACATGGCCGGGTAGAGATTCGGGCACGGTTGGATAACGCACAGGGATGTTGGCCTGCGTTGTGGATGTTGCCCGAAGGAAAAGTCAAATGGCCGGATGGGGGTGAGATTGATATCATGGAACATCTGAATTTTGATGACTTCGTTTATCAAACCGTACATTCTCATTACACTTATGTTTTGAAAGAAACTAAAAATCCACCGAACCATGCGACCGCACCGATTGATAAATCGGGTTATAATGTTTTTGCCGTAGAAAAATATGCTGACCGGTTGGTGTTTTTTGTCAACGATAAAAAGACTTTCGAGTATAAAAAGATTGATACGGATTTGCAGGGGCAATTCCCGTTTGATACCCCGTATTATATCCTGATGGATATGCAGTTAGGAGGTAATTGGGTTGGTTCGGTCAATCCTTCTCAGCTTCCTGTAGAAATGCATATTGACTGGATTCGTGTGTATGAGAAAAAATAACAAAAATCAAATCATATATATATAAATGAAATCGCCATAACTCACCTGAAGTTGAGATACCCAACATAAGGTATATAAATGGCGCATTTATACATTAATGTCAAAAATCAAATCATATATAAATGAAATCGCATTATTTGTTGGCAGGAACTTTCTTGCTGTTTTTTTCCTGCTTCGATTCTGTTCAGGCTCAGTCGCTGAAAAAACTGCTTAATTCGTCGTCAGTGCAAAATGCCGTAACGGCCGTGACGGGCGGACAAAATCTATCAGTTCGGGCACTGACAGGTACGTGGACCTATGTAACTCCTTCCGTAGAGCTTAAAAGTGACAATGCTTTATCAAACATTGCGGGAAGTGTTGCTTCGGAAGAACTGGAGAAAAAAATGAAAGACCTGTGTAGTAAGATTGGCGTAGAGCCCGGGCTTTTTAATTACACGTTTCATGCTGATAGTACTTTTACCAGTGTCGTTAAAGGGAAAACACTAAAGGGTACTTATCAGCCCAATCCGGAAGCCAAAACAATCGAATTGCATTTCGGACGCTTCGGAGACTATAAGCTGACTACGATGACGGCACATGCTACCCTCTCGGCAAATCAGCTTTCGTTGCTTTTCGAGGCAGACAAACTACTTGACTTCCTTTCGACGTTGGGTACACTGTCAAACAATAATTCACTTCAATTGGTCAGTCAGTTAGCCCAGCAATATGATGGGATGCGATTGGGTTTTGAATTAAAAAAATAAACGTAGCAGATCCGGTATCGATTCGATCGATACCGGATTTTTTTTAAGGGATGAAAATCAAAATGGTACGTATTTTCTTTATCTAAATTAGGAGGATTATTTAAATTTTTAAATTTAAGGGGATAGATTATAAATGAAATAAAAAAAACGTCAGATAATCGGGCGTTGATGAAATTGTTCTTGAGAGCTATTTGATTTTTTTTATCTTTGTGCAGATTCATCACAGAATAAGGTTTGTGTTTCTAGGTTTAAGATCAATAATTCAATAATCAATAATTAATCACGAAAAATTATGGTAAATTTTTCATTACAGGGAAAGGTTGCCTTGGTGACAGGTGCTGCCTATGGGATTGGCTTTGCCATCGCATCGGCACTTGCGGAAGCCGGAGCAACGCTTGTCTTTAACGACATCAATCAGGATCTTGTAGACAAAGGACTGGCTGCATATGCTGAAAAAAACATCAAAGCTCATGGCTATGTATGTGATGTTACGAATGAAGAAGATGTGAATGCTACTATTGCGCGTATCGCTGCTGAAGTAGGTGAAGTGGATATTCTTGTAAACAATGCGGGTATCATCAAACGTGTCCCGATGCATGAAATGTCTGCAGCCGAATTCCGTCAGGTGATCGACATCGACTTGAACGGCCCTTTCATTATGGCCAAAGCCGTTATTCCAGCCATGATGAAAAAAGGCGCGGGTAAAATCATCAACATCTGTTCGATGATGTCTGAACTGGGTCGTGAGACTGTTTCTGCTTATGCTGCTGCTAAAGGCGGATTGAAAATGCTAACCAAAAACATCGCATCTGAATATGGTGAATTCAATATTCAGTGTAATGGTATCGGTCCGGGTTATATCGCAACTCCTCAGACAGCTCCGCTTCGTGAGACTCAGGCTGACGGTAGCCGTCATCCGTTCGATTCGTTCATTTTGGCGAAAACTCCTGCTGCACGTTGGGGAAATCCGGAAGATCTTGCAGGTCCGGCAGTATTCCTTGCATCAGAGGCTTCTAACTTTGTGAATGGTCACGTACTGTATGTTGACGGAGGTATTTTAGCTTATATCGGAAAACAACCAAAATAATTTATGGAAATATTCAGCTATATTATTAAGCTCGGCGCGAGTGTGATGATGCCTATCATCTTTACGTTGCTGGGAATTATGCTTCTTATCAAACCGGGTAAGGCACTTCATTCAGGTTTGCTGGTAGGGGTAGGTTTTGTCGGATTGTCTGTTATTACGGCATTGTTGACAAGCACGCTGGGTCCTGCTTTGACAGAAGTAGTGAAAATCTACGATCTGAATCTTGAGATTTTCGATATGGGATGGCCTGCTGCTGCATCTGTTGCTTATAACACGGCGGTTGGGGCACTTATCATTCCGGTTTGTCTTGGGGTTAACCTGATCATGTTGCTAACAAAAACAACACGCACGGTAAATATCGATTTGTGGAACTACTGGCATTTTGCCTTCGTTGGTGCAATCGTTTACTTTGCGAGTGAAAGCCTTGCATGGGGATTTTTTGCGGCGATTATCTGTTATATCATTACTTTGGTGATGGCCGATTTGACTGCGAAAAAATTCCAGGATTACTACGAAGATATGGACGGGATCTCTATTCCTCAGCCTTTCTGTCAGGGAATGGTTCCGTTTGCCGTTGTGATCAATAAAGCTTTGGATGCGATTCCCGGATTCGACAAATTGTCGATCGATGCGGAAGGTCTGAAAAAGAAATTCGGTATCATGGGTGAACCGTTGTTTTTAGGAGTAGTGGTTGGTTCAGGTATCGGAGCATTGGCTCGTTACGACATGGCCGGTATTCTTGGTGCAGGTATCAAAATGGGTGCGGTAATGGAGCTGATCCCTCGTATCACACGTTTGTTTATCGAAGGTTTGATGCCGATCTCTCATGCAACAAAAGAATTGATTGCCAAAAAATTCAAAAATGTACAAGGTTTGAATATCGGTATGAGTCCGGCTCTTGTAATCGGTAATCCGACTACTTTGGTTGTGTCTTTGATTTTGATTCCAATCGTACTTTTCCTTGCAGTTATTCTTCCGGGTAATAAATTCCTTCCATTGGCATCTTTGGCTGGTATGTTTTACCTGTTTCCGATGGTTCTTCCGATCACGAAAGGTAATGTTTTGAAAACTTTGATTACTGGATTGGTGATTTTGATCTTCGGATTGTATTTTGTTACGAATCTTGCGCCATCGTTCACGCTTGCTGCAAAAGACGTTTATGCTGCTACCGGCGATGCTGCTGTTAAGATTCCGGATGGTTTCGAAGCGGGTGCGCTTGACTTTGCCGCAAGCATTTTCTCTTGGGGTATTTATCACCTGACTTATTCATTCAAAGTAGTTGGTCCTATCATTCTTTCGGGTATTGCTCTTGCGATGATGTTGATCAACAGAAGAATCATTACTAAACGCTACAAATAAATAGACATTATGTTGAAAAAATTTCTTACAGTCCTGCTTTTGACAGGAGCTACAATGAGCTTTGCTCAGAAAGTGAATTATGAAGTGCGTTACGGATCTCATCCACAGGACGCAAAAAGCTATGACACAGAGCGTATCCGCAAAGATTTCCTTATTGAGAAACTTTTCGCAGATAACGAAATCAACATGGTATATTCGATGTATGATCGTTTTATCGTTGGTGGAGCTCTTCCTACTACAGCTGCTCTTCAGCTTGAAGCTATCGATCCGTTGAAAGCGAAAAACTTTCTTGAAAGAAGAGAGTTGGGGATTATCAACGTAGGTGGTGAAGGACGTGTGAAAGTGGGTAAAAAAGTTTATACACTAGGAAACCAGGAAGCTCTTTACGTTGGTAGCGGAGAGCATGAAGTAGAATTCTCTTCAGTTAACCCAGCACAGCCGGCTCTTTTCTATTTTAACTCGGCTCCGGCTCACAAGTCGTATCCTGTTAAAAAGATCACTAAAAAAGAAGCGAATATCATCAATGCAGGTTCTTTGGAAGAATCGAATGCACGTACAATCAACCAGTTGATCGTTAATTCGATCGTTCCTGGATGTCAGCTGCAGATGGGTCTTACAGAATTGAAACCAGGTAGCGTATGGAATACGATGCCAGCTCATACTCACGACCGTCGTATGGAAGCTTACTTCTATTTCAACGTTCCTGAAAACCAGGCTGTATGTCACTTCATGGGTGAGCCTGAAGAATCTCGCCATATCTGGGTGAAAAACCTACAGGCGGTAATCTCTCCTGAATGGTCTATCCATTGCGGTGCAGGTACTTCAAACTATACTTTCATTTGGGGTATGGCTGGTGAGAACCTTGACTACAACGATATGGATAAAATCGGTCCATTGAATCTGAAATAATTTATTTCACAAGTGAGTATATAAGAAAGAGCGGACTTCGGTTCGCTCTTTTTTTGTAGATGAGGTATGCTATGATGAGGAGGAGTTTTTATCGGAGCACAAAAAAATAGGATTTGGAAAATTATTTTCCAAATCCTATTTCTGTTTATGAAGGTTGATCAGTTCACCTGAACATATTTGAAATATGGCGTAAGCAATTCTTTCGCAAATTCAAGCTGTTCTTCCGTGTTGTTCGGGGTGTCTTCCAACTGATATTTCCGGTTCATGTGTTCATACTTGTGTTTGCCTAATGTGTGGTAAGGAAGTATTTCAAGACGTTCGATGTTTTCGAAATCTTTGAAATGCTCACCCAGTTCTTTTAGGGCTTCAGGCTGATCGCTCAGTCCCGGAACAAGTACGTAGCGCAACCATACCGGAATGTTTTTTTCGCGAAGATAATCGGCGAAACGAAGGGTATTTTCAACGCCACGGCCTGTGATAACGCGATGTTGATCCGGATTCATATGTTTAACGTCCAGCAATACCATGTCCGTGTATTCCAGTAGCTCGCGCACATCATCATTCATGTTGTTGCCATTTGTATCCAGACAGGTGTTGATTCCTTCCTCTTTTAGCCTCTTGAATAATTTTTTTAATTCAGGAGCCTGTAGGGTCGGTTCGCCACCGGAAACGGTAACGCCTCCCTTTTTGCCGAAAAAAGCTTTCTGGCTTTTGGCCATGTTGATAATCTCCTCAATCGGAGTATCCGTTCCGCCTACCGTTGAGATGGTATCGGGATTTGCACAGTAAAGACAATTAAAACGACATCCCTGAACGAAGACTACTAAGCGCAGGCCTGGTCCGTCGTGGGTGCCCATTGATTCGTAGGAGTGTACTCTTAACATAGAATTGTCTGATAAAAAACAAAGCGTTGCATTGTAAACAAGGCAACGCTTTGATGTATTTAGAAATTACATTCTTTCAAAGAAAGATCTTGAAATTACTTCAAGCTGATGTTCGCGGCTCAGGCGAGTAAAGTTTACTGCGTAACCAGAAACACGAATTGTCAGCTGTGGATAGTTTTCAGGATGCTCCATCGCATCTTTCAACATCTCGCGGTTAAGAACGTTTACATTCAGGTGATGAGCACCCTTTGTAAAGTATCCGTCCATCATTCCGATCAGATTTTCCTGACGCTCTTCTACATCGTGTCCTAAAGAACGAGGAACGATAGAGAATGTGTTACTTACACCGTCAAGGGCAGCCGAGTAATCGATTTTTGATACAGAAGAAAGAGATGCAATAGCACCTTTCTGATCACGACCATGCATTGGGTTTGCACCCGGAGCAAAAGCCACACCTTTATCACGACCATCCGGAGTTGCTCCGG
>JBOFCW010000189.1:0-7850 GCA_051646395.1 Bacteroidales bacterium | reverse complement strand
TGGAAAAAACAGAAGAAATCATGGTTGGCGTGCGCATCCTTATGAAGGCTGTCAACGTTGAGAAAGCGATTATCGGAATCGAGAACAACAAACCGGATGCGATAAAAGTAATGACTGCTGTTGCTGCCAAATATTCCGGAATTACGGTTGAGGCATTGAAAGTCCAATATCCGCAGGGTGGTGAAAAACAATTGATCGATGCATGTATCCGCCGCCAGGTTGCCAGCGGAGCACTACCTATCTCTACCGGAGCTGTCGTTCAAAACGTAGGCACTGCCTTCGCTGTTTATGAAGCGGTACAAAAAAACAAACCGCTATTCGAGCGTGTCGTAACCGTTACAGGTAAATCTGTTGCAACCCCGTCAAACTTCCTTGCCCGTGTCGGAACTCCGATGAAGCAATTGATCGAAAAAGCAGGTGGTTTACCCGAAGATACCGGCAAAGTGATTTCCGGTGGTCCGATGATGGGTAAAGCGATGCCTTCGGTCGAATCGTCTGTGGTAAAAGGTTGTTCGGGAATTTTAATCATGCAAAGCCTTGAAGCCCGTCGCAAAGAAATGGTCGATTGTATCCGTTGTGCAAAATGTCTGTCTGTATGTCCGATGGGACTGAATCCGACATTATTGATGCGCAAAGGCGAATTGAACCTTTTTGACGAACTTGAAGAAGAACGTGTAATGGACTGTATCGAATGTGGCTCTTGTAGCTATATCTGTCCGTCAAACCGCACCTTGCTTGATTATATCCGCTTAGGAAAAGGCAAAGTGGGTGGGATGATCCGCGCTCGCGCTGCGGCAAACACACCTAAAAAATAACCCTCGAAGAAACATTGACAAAAATGGATAAAAAACTAATCGTATCATTATCACCTCACATCCACAGTGGAAATACGGTGGGAGGAGCGATGTACGGCGTATTGATCGCTTTGATCCCTGCCCTGCTGGCTTCTTTCTATTTCTTTGGTCTGGGAGCTTTGGTGGTTACCATTACATCGGCAGCAGCCTGTGTACTTTTCGAATACCTGATTCAGAAATTCATCCTGAAACAGAAAACAACCATTTGCGACGGTTCTGCACTTCTGACCGGCGTGCTTTTGGCCTTTAACGTCCCTTCAAATCTTCCAATCTGGATCATCCTGATCGGCGCGCTTGTTGCCATCGGTATCGGAAAGCTCTCCTTTGGCGGATTAGGGAATAACATTTTCAACCCGGCTCTGGTAGGTCGTGTATTCCTGTTGATCTCTTTCCCGGTTCAGATGACAAGCTGGCCCGTTCCCGGACAACTTACGTCTTACCTGGATGCGACAACAGCCGCTACTCCACTTGCAATCATCAAGATGGGTGGTGAATACTCTCTCAACCTGAGTGATTTGTTTTTCGGTCAGATCCCCGGATCAATGGGAGAGGTTTCTGCTATTGCTCTTTTACTCGGATTCGGATACATGCTTTGGAAAAAAATCATTACATGGCACATCCCGGTTTCCATTTTCGTTGCAGTTGCAATTCTTTCACCAATCGTAGGACTGAACCCGCTTGAACAACTCCTTGCCGGAGGACTGATGCTGGGTGCTATCTTTATGGCGACCGACTACGTAAGTTCTCCAATGACACCAAAAGGTATGATCATCTACGGAGCAGCCATCGGTATCCTGACTGTCGTAATCCGCCGTTTCGGAGCCTATCCGGAAGGAATGTCGTTCGCAATCCTGATTATGAACGCCTTCACGCCGCTTATCAATACATATGTCAAACCTAAACGATTCGGGGAGGTTGTAAAAAATGGCTAAGATTGAATCTTCTTTCAAAAATATGGTATTGGTTCTGACAGCAATCACGTGCCTTTCGGGAGCAATCCTTGGAGCAGTGAATGCCATCACCACCGAACCGATCAAAGTTGCAAAACTGGCAAAACAGGAAGCTGCCATCAAAAAAGTAGCTCCCGAATATGATAATAACCCGATTGCAGACCAATGGTCAACAACTTTACCTGACGGTACGGAAGCGATCATCTTCCCTGCAAAACTGAACGGACAACTTGTTGGAGCTGCTGTTCAGGCTCTGACAAAAAACGGCTTCAGCGGTCCCATCGCAGTGATGGTTGGCTTCAATAAGGACGGTCGCATTTTGGAATACGACGTACTTTCGCATGCCGAAACACCAGGACTGGGTTCAAAAATGGCAACCTGGTTTCATGAAAAAGGTAATATCATCGGCAAAAATCCGGGCAAAGACAAGCTTATCGTAAGTAAAGATGGCGGAGATGTGGATGCTATTACTGCGGCAACAATTTCTTCGCGTGCATTTTTGAACGCCGTGGCAAACGCTTATAATGCATTTACCGATACACATGACGCAACTACTACGGCTACGCAAAAAGCACGCCGTGAAGAAGCGGCTACTAAATCAACTGAGGAGGGCAAATGATTATGAATAAACTGAAAATTCTGATGAACGGATTGATCAAAGAAAATCCGGTATTTGTATTGTTGTTGGGTATGTGTCCGACGTTGGGTACAACCTCTTCAGCCTTGAACGGGATGAGTATGGGATTGGCTACCGCATTCGTACTGATCTGTTCAAACGTAGTGATTTCCCTTTTGAAAAATGTAATTCCCGACAAAGTACGCATTCCTTCATTCATCGTAGTGATCGCTACTTTCGTGACGGTAGTTCAGATGTTTATGGAAGCTTTTTTACCGGGACTGTATGAAAGCCTGGGATTATTCATCCCTTTGATCGTAGTAAACTGTATCGTTCTTGGACGTGCCGAATCTTTTGCTGCCAAAAACAGTCCGTTCAACTCCATGCTCGATGGGCTCGGAATGGGTCTTGGCTTTACGTTGGCGCTGACACTTCTGGGTTCTTGCCGTGAATTTTTCGGAACAGGTAAAATATTCAATCTGACATTGTTTCCTGAAGAATACGGAGCATTGGTATTCGTTCTGGCACCGGGAGCCTTCATCGCTTTGGGTTATCTGATCGCAGTAGTAAACAAACTTAAAACGAAATAAGAATCATGACATATTTAATGATGTTTATCGCTGCGGTATTTGTAAATAATATCGTCTTGGCGCAATTCTTAGGTATCTGTCCGTTTTTGGGAGTTTCTAAGAAAATCGATACAGCTGCAGGAATGGGTATGGCGGTAACGTTTGTAATGACAATCGCAACCATCGTGACATACCTGTTGCAAACCTACGTTTTGGACCCATTCGGTCTTGGCTTTATGCAAACCATCTCATTCATCCTCGTGATCGCCTCGTTGGTACAGATGGTAGAAATCATGCTGAAAAAAGTATCTCCCGCCCTGTATCAGGCTTTGGGTGTATTTCTTCCGCTGATTACCACTAACTGTGCGATTCTTGGGGTTGCCATCATGGTGATCAACAAAGAATTCAACTTGCTTGAATCGGTGGTATATGCAATCTCAACAGCAATCGGATTCACCCTTGCGATGGTTTTGTTTGCCGGAATCCGCGAACAACTGACCCTTTCGAAAGTTCCTGCGGGAATGAAAGGCACCCCCATCGCTCTGATCGTTGCCGGTTTATTGGCAATGGCATTCATGGGATTTGCGGGCATCGCATAATGATAAAAAACATTTATATTTTGAACCGGAAAGAAATAGCGATTATTTCTTTCCGGTTTTTTTATCAGGCTCTCTATCTTTGCAAGCCGAAAACGCATCACTATTATGAACGATTTAAGAAACGATTCCGTACGTAAACTACTGATAAATCTGGCTACCCCGGCCATCATCGCTCAGATTGTAAACGTACTTTACAACATCATCGACAGAATATTCATCGGACGCATGGATCAGGGCGAAATCGCCATGGCCGGAATCGGGGTTACTTTTCCGATCATCCTTCTCATCACGGCTTTCAGCTCACTTTACGGTATGGGAGGAGCGCCCTTATGTGCCATTCAAATGGGTGCAGGCAACAAGGAGAAAGCAGAAGAGATCATGACAACGGCCTTTTCCTTACAAATACTTACAGGCATCGTGCTTACGATCTTGTTTCTATTGTTTAACGAACCCCTTTTATGGCTTTTCGGAGCAAGTGATGCAACAATCGGATATGCAACAGATTACCTGAATATTTATGTATTGGGAACCATTTGTGTACAAGTCGGATTGGGTATGAACCCTTTCATCAATACGCAGGGTTACGCTAAAATGGGTATGCTTACCATCGTAATCGGAGCCCTGATCAACCTGATACTCGATCCGATTTTGATTTTTGGCCTTGGCATGGGAGTGAAAGGAGCCGCAACTGCTACCGTAATCGCGCAGACCGTTTCCGCACTATGGGTATTTTTCTTCCTTTCGGGCAAAATGAGCAAACTGAATCTCCGACTGAAATACCTGCGACCGGCACCACGCATCGTCAAACAAATCATGCTCCTTGGTGTTTCTCCGTTTATCATGCAGAGCACCGAGAGCCTGGTCTTGATTTCACTCAATACCCAGCTTTCGAAATTCGGCGGAGATATGGCAGTAGGCGCGATGGCCATTATGACCAGTCTTTTACAGATCATGTCGCTCCCCATGCAGGGAATCGCTCAGGGAGCTCAACCTATCGTCAGCTTCAATTATGGAGCCGGACAATACCATCGGGTGAGAGAAACCGTCAAACTGGCTTTAAAAAGCGCATTGACCTACAATATTCTGTTTTGCACAACCCTGCTGATATTCCCTTCTGTATTCGTAAAGATATTCAACGACAATCCGGAACTGGTAGCCACTACCTCCCGTTTTATCCGCATTTATTTCATCGGATTCACGATTTTCGGCGGACAAACCATTTGCCAGCAGGTCTTCGTTTCGCTGGGGCAGGCCAAAGTCTCGATCTTTATCGCTACGTTGCGAAAAATCATCTTACTCGTACCGTTGGTTTATATCCTGCCGCCTTTCTTTGAAAACAAAGTGACAGGCGTACTCACTGCCGAACCGATTTCCGATCTGACCTCAGTGACAGTCACATTTATTCTTTTCGCCCGTTTTTACAAGAAACACCTGAAGGATAGATAAAACGATCAAAAAAAGGAAGCATTCCTATTTCCGGTTTTGTAGAAATAGGAATGCTTCCTTTTTATATAAAATTCAATTGTAGTTGAATCTAAAAATCAGTCGAACTTTTTACGATGGAAGATAAAATTCCGTCCAAGGTATTTTTCACGCACCATCGCATCTGAAGCCAACTCCTCCGATGAACCCTGAAAAAGTATCCGGCCTTCGAAAAGCAAATACGCGCGGTCCACGATACTCAGCGTTTCCGGAGCATTGTGGTCGGTGATTAGAATACCGATATTTTTCTCTTTCAGCTTATAAACGATATACTGAATATCCTCAACCGCAATCGGATCGACTCCGGCAAAAGGTTCATCAAGCATGATGAATTTCGGGTCAATAGCCAGACAGCGAGCAATCTCCGTACGCCGGCGCTCTCCCCCCGACAACCGGTCTCCGAGATTCTTACGTACCTTCTCCAGGCGGAATTCGGCAATCAGGCTCTCCAGCTTTTCCCGTTGATAATCCTTCGGCTTATTGGTCATTTCAAGAGCCGTACGAATATTATCTTCGACGGTCATCTTCCGAAATACCGAAGCCTCCTGCGCAAGATATCCGATTCCGTTTTGTGCACGACGGAACACCGGATATTTCGTAATATCCAGATCATTCAGAAAGATCTTCCCTTCATTGGGTGTAACCAGTCCGGTAGTCATATAGAAAGTCGTTGTCTTACCTGCACCGTTGGGTCCCAACAAACCCACGATCTCCCCCTGCTTCACATTAATTGAAACATGATTCGCAACGGTACGCTGGCCATACTTTTTGACCAGATTTTCCGTTCTCAACACCATTGATTCCTGGTTTGTTTCTGCCATATGATAACTTCTATGTTGTGGAACAAAGATAACCAAATTCATCTTTTTTTAGTACCTTTGTTCATACTTTTCGGGGAAGTGATCCGAAAAAGAATGATTGTGTATCATATAAACGATAAGATAAAATGCCTTTCAAATCAATCAGCAACCTCGGGCAATACATGCTTCTGATGGGAAAAGTCTTTTCCCGTCCGGATCGGTGGAGCGTATTTTTCAAACAGCTTATCCAGGAGGTTTACAAACTTATTCTGGACTCCATCTGGATCGTAGTCATCATTTCGGTTTTCATCGGAGCGGTAATCACCATTCAGACACAGCTGAATATGAATTCCCCTTTGTTCCCGCGCTACACCGTGGGTCTGGCGACACGTGACGTATTACTTCTGGAATTCTCTTCTGCCATCATGTGTTTGATCCTGGCCGGTAAAGTCGGATCGAACATCGCCTCCGAAATCGGCACGATGCGCGTTACCGAACAGATCGATGCGCTCGAAATCATGGGGGTCAATTCGGCTAATTACCTGATTATGCCCAAAATTGCAGCAATGGTGATCTTCATCCCGTTACTGGTCGTTCTGAGTATGTTCACCGGTATTTTCGGAGGATATCTTGTCGGTCTTTTCACGAACATGATTTCGGCCTCCACCTATATTTATGGTATCCAGACCATGTTTATCGAATATTACGTTTGGTATTCCATTCAAAAATCGCTTGTCTTCGCATTCATCATCGCCAGCATCGCTTCTTATTACGGATACAATGTTAAAGGCGGTGCCCTCGAAGTAGGGAAAGCAAGTACCAACGCAGTAGTGATGAGTAGTATCATCATCCTGCTATTCGACGTAATTCTTACAAAAATATTATTGCAATGATCGAAGTAAAAAACCTCGTAAAATCATTTGAAGAACAGACGGTATTACACGATATCAGCTGTACGTTTGAAGAGGGAAAAAATAACCTGATTATCGGACAGAGCGGTTCGGGAAAAACGGTCTTGATGAAATGCCTGATCGGACTGGTACGTCCGGAAAAAGGGCAGATTCTCTACGATGGTCGCGACCTGCTTACGATGAGTGCACCCGATATAAAAAAACTACGCGAAGAAATCGGAATGCTTTTTCAGGGTTCTGCTCTTTTCGATTCGATGACAGTCGAAGAGAATGTGATGTTTCCCCTGACCATGTTTTCAGATCTCACTTACCGCGACAAGGTTAAAAGAGCCTTGTTTTGTCTGGATCGCGTCAATCTGAACGGTGCTGAAAACAAATACCCATCCGAAATCAGCGGCGGGATGCAAAAGCGTGTAGCGATTGCCCGGGCCATCGCTCTGAATCCCCGCTACCTGTTTTGCGACGAACCCAATTCGGGACTCGATCCGCAGACATCCATTCTTATCGATGAGTTGATCAATGACATCACAAAAGAATACAACATCACCACTATCGTCAATACCCATGATATGAACTCCGTTCTTGGGATCGGAGATAACATCATCTTCCTCAACAAAGGTCACAAAGAATGGGTAGGCAATAAAGATCAGATTCTGACCAGCGATAACAAAGCGCTCAACAATTTCGTGTTCGCATCTCCCCTCTTCAAAAGCGTACGCAAGGCTGCCGTTGAAGAAGAGATGGATAAGGAACATCAGAATTCAAAATAAAGAAAATACGATAACCGAGATGGCCTCTTTGAAAACATGTGTTCTCAAAGAGGCCATCTCGGTTAAAATAAATATTTTCACTTCCGAATCTGTACCTGCTGATTTTCATCCAGTGCTCCTCCGCAATACGGACAATAAAATGCCCGCTTATCGGGTACGGTTCTTCCGCAATTGCGACAGGAGATCTCCTGTTCCCGGGTCTGTGTGGTTGCATTTTTCATTACGGAAGCTGTCACAATACCCGTTGGAACCGCAATAATCGTATAACCGATCAACATCACCAGTGCCGAAAGAAACTG
>JBOFCW010000160.1:0-10340 GCA_051646395.1 Bacteroidales bacterium | reverse complement strand
TTGACAACAGTGCAAAAGACACGGTATGGTTAAATGGTCTTGACGAGCTTGTAAACCAAAAAGGAGGTATCGATATTAAGAAAATGCTTAACGTGGGATTGGCAACATTCACACCGACAAGCAATTTGGATATTTATTTGCAACAACAGAAGCCGATCGACTCCCTTTCCATGAAGGATCTGAGCTGTGTCAATAATTATTATGCATCGGCCAATTCTTATGTTATAAATGGCCCGGGTTGGTATAAATTCCCATGTTGGATTATGGGGAACGGACTGAACTCCTCTGTTTCTTCATCCTACAATCTATCATCCCTGAACCCGAACTGCTATAGCCATGTTTCTCCGCTATTTGTTAATTACAAAGGTGATTCCATAAGGAACAATACGGATCTGATCCTTGAAACATCAAATGCGTCTGCCGAACTTCTTTGGATGGATGCTCCGGAACTTGTTACGAAAGTTCAACTATCGGAAGATAAAAACTATATTTTTTTCTATGTCGGTCCGGAAACAATCAGACAAGGGAATGCGGTGATTGCTATCCGGGATGACTCAAATAAAATTATGTGGAGTTGGCATATCTGGGTCAACGAATGGGCACTACCGATTGTGAATTATGACAGATATGCGAATTTCTTCGGAAATGCATTAGGAGTTTGTTATCCGGGAGAATATTATTATGGGCAGCGGTCTGTTATCATACAGTTTGTACAAGACTCGAGTAATGTAACCACAGAAATCAAATTGACTCAGACGCCTAAAAAAATCCAGGTCTACTTAAACAGTCCATATTATCAATGGGGACGAAAAGATCCTATGCTCTCCTCAGATGGTATAAACTCCAATAAACCTTCTTATGGACCTCATCAGTTTACAATCAAAAACGGTCCTGCAACCCTGGAAGATGCAATCCAAAATCCGAATGTATTTTATACATCGTCGAAAGATTGGAACGTGAATAGCAATCCGGCCTTATGGGGTGAGTGGATAAAATCTTATCCCAAAACAATTTATGATCCATCACCTACCGGATTTGTTGTGCCTTCGGGAATGATCTACGATGAATTAACACCTACACAGTGGTTTCCGGATTATCCGGGATTCGGATTCAAATATGGCGATGCGGGAAATCTATCCACTGTTATTTTCATGGTATTCGGCTATCGTTCGGCTTCCAATGGAAATATCAATGATATAACAAGCATGGGATACTATTGGGCTAACGGGAATCCGGCTACAAGTCCTTATTATTACCTGAACGTAAGTTCGGGAGGAAGAGGATATGGCTCGACGGGATCTGCCAACGGATATTCTATCATGCCTGTACAAAACAGTAAATTTCCGTAGATATCAAAAACATTATAAATCATATACAAATGAGAAAGATTATTATAATCACGTGCCTGCTTTTGACTGTATGCGGATTTGCAAGGGCGCAATATACAGTGGAATCAGATGATGGTATACGAAAGGTCGCTTTAAAAAACAATTTGTTATACGATGCGGCTATGGTACCTAACGTCGGAATAGAACTCGCATTACAAGATAATTGGTCATTGTGTGGAAACTGGTTTTTCGCCTGGTGGCAAAACGATAGTAAACATCGCTTCTGGCATTTTTACGGAGGAGAAATCGAAGTAAGGAAATGGTTAGGTAAAAGAGCTCGGAATCATGTTTTGCAAGGTCATCATCTGGGTACTTACTTCATGGGAGGGACTTATGATTTTGAATGGGGACACGATGGATATATGAGTAATTTTAATTACAATATTGGGATATCCTATGGTTATGCAGTTAAAATCGCGAAGAATCTCACACTCGATTTTGTTATTGGTGTAGGATATCTGGGTGGGGAGTACCGAAAATACAAACCGGAAAATGAAAAATACTGTTTACTGAAATTTGGTAACCGAAGCTATTTCGGACCTTCTAAAGCCGAAATATCTTTGGTATGGTCAATCAGCGATTTGTTTAAAAATAAGAAAGGAGATAAGAAATGAAAAATTTTTTTCGGATTATAACCTGCATGATAGTTTCCATTTGCTTCTTTTCGTCATGTCACAATAAATCGCTCTGTCCTTCATGCGATCAGGAATCTGGCATTGAGATAAAGTTCGATTGGAAAAATATAGAGAAAATTCCTTCCGGAATGACTGTGTTATTTTATTCCCCAAATGGAAATCTGGTATATACTTTTAAAAATGTTTCCCCAAACGGAGAAAGGATACGAATAGAGTCAGGTAATTATCAGGTTGCATGTTACAATAATGACACAGAATATGGTCAATGGAGTGGATTCGATAAAATTGACAGTTTGAATGTAACTACCCGCGAAGGTGAATTAGATGAAGATCATACGCGCGCAGCAAACACCCCAGAAACGGGAGTATTGAATGTAATGCCGGATTATTTATGTGGAGATGTCATTAAGAACAAAATCATTCTACCTGATGATCCGACCATTCAGATAGTTCTGCTTACGCCAAAACCATTGATTGATATCTATACCTATCAAATCAGCGAAATTGAAAATGCTCAATATATTACAAAAATACGAGCTACACTATCCTCTTTATCCGACAGATATTATCTGGCAAATCCTGATTTCCAAAAAGCAGCAACAACCGTTCCTTTCAACGGGAATATTGCTGAGGACAACAAAGCAATGATCATTGGCCAGATGTATAATCTGGGATATTTCAGAAACACATCAGCTCGTAATATCCTTACTTTATATCTATGGACACCAGGTGGTAATTTGAAAGCAACTTTCGATGTGACCGATCAGATCCGGACAGCGCCAAACCCTCACAGGGTGAATATTATCATAAAAACAAAAATTACTGTACCACCTCCTATCGAAGGTGATGACGGACTTAATCCTTCTGTAGATGAATGGCAAGATATTTATTATGATGTAATAATGTAAATAGTTCTGAAATCCTAAAAATAAATTTCAAGGAACCTAACAGCGTTATTATGCGCTTTATTCTAAATGATTATGAAAAAAATGATGTTGATTTCCGCAATTGTTACTTTAGCAATAAGCGGATGTACGAGCGATGAAATTGTAAACAACACGGAAAAAAATGATTTGAATGCAATAAGCATCAGCCCGTTTATTTACAAAATGCAAAAAGGAGTAGATGCTACTACTACTACATTAGCCTCCGGAATCAGTATTTATGCTTATAAATCCGGCGATTATACCTCCACTCCTTTTCTAAACGCAGTTGAATTCTCAAAATCCGGCACCTACTGGACATCAAATCCTATTCATTATTGGCCAGAATATGCACTCGACTTTTTCGGCTTTTATCCTAAAACGGTTAAACCCACGAATCTGACCGATCCAACTGCTTTTTCCTATACCGTTTCACCGGATGCATCTAATGAATACGATGTCGTTACATCGTTTAAGGGAAATCAGAATAAAGAAATCGTAGACATGGATTACCACCATGCTTTATCTAAAATAAGCTTTAAGATAACAACCGTGGCAAACTCTGGATTGAATGTCACTGTCAATTCGATTGCAGTAAAAAACATACCGATGACCGGAGATTTCGTTTTTGACAAAACGGCATCAAAAGTGCCTGATTATTTTACTGTAAATGTCCCTTCGGGAAATGCAACAGGGATAGCCACAAACACTCCAACAAGTCCGGTTTCAGTAAAGGCTTCAACTCAGGAAGTATCATCTGAAGTGATAAGTGGATTATATTTGATTCCACATACCCTGCATAATTGGGCATACGATCAAAACAACGCTTATCCTTTAACAGGCACATATATCAATATCAATGGAGCGTTATCCGGACTAACAGATTACACTGGCGATATTGCGATTCCGATTACTACAACACAATGGCAATCCGGATACCACTATACTTATAACATCGTATTCGGAAACACATCCGGAACAAGTGGTGGTGGAGGTTACAATCCAAACCAGGGTACTGATGGCAATACCAAACCTGAAAAAATCCTGATGCCGATTCAGATCAGTGTCACAGTCGATACCTGGACAGATGTTACAGTTCCGCCGGTAGACCTTTAACCGATGTATCAAAAAAAGCAGCGTGTTGTATCCATATCCAGATACAACACGCTGTCTTTTATTTTAAGTTCAACCGGGAAAGAAGTCCATCCCGATAACTTCCACCAACAGGAAGTTTGGTTCCTGCCACTGTAACATTATTCCCTTCCAAATCTTCAATGTGATGAAATGAAATAATATAAGATTTATGAATTCGTAAAAATTGATCTGATGGAAGTTGCTCTTCTAAATTCTTTAAAGAATAAAGAGCAGTAATCCGACGGGTAGAAGTATGAAAAGTTACATATTCATGCTGACCCTCGATGTAAATCAGATCGGAATAATTGATTTTATATATTTTATAGTCAGCTTTAACCGTCAAAAAGTTTTGTGTCGGTTTTATATCAAGAGTATCCTCCACAATGGGTTCAGCGGAAAGCTTATCCAAAGAAACAGTCCGACCTAATTTTTCAATCGCTTTATTAATCGCCTGAAAAAAACGGGGAAATGCAATAGGCTTGAGTAAGTAATCAACTGCACCAAGCTCATAACTATCAATTGCATATTCCGAATATGCTGTCGTAAAGATAATGGCCGGCATATTTTTCATGCTTTTCACTAACTCCAGACCTGTAATATCGGGCATGTGTATATCTAAAAGCAAAATATCGATGGATTCTTTCTGAAGATGGGTCATTGCCTCAAATGCATTCGAACACGTAGCGACCAATTCCAACGAATCTATTTTTGAGACATAACCTGTTAACAATTTTCTGGCAAGAAATTCGTCATCAACGATCAAAACTCTGTATTTATCAGCTGTACTCATTTATCTAATATTCAATTTTAAACAGTAGGATATAAATATTATTTAATCTTGAATTGTTTTTTCTAGTTTAATGACCAATTCAGTTTTGTAAAAATGCGAATTATTTTCAATATGGAAATGAAAATTCTTACCATAAGCCAATTCTAATCGTTTCTGCACGTTATTTACACCGATACCACCTCGTTCCGTCTGTTTATTAAACACACACGCAGACTGAGAATTCTCTGTTTCGAAAATCAATTCGCGATCTGTCTGAAAAAGAGAAATCCGGATAAATCCATTCTTATTGCTTTCAAGACGACTATGTTTAAAACAATTTTCCACCAATGGCTGAAAAATCATCGGAGGTATTTTTAACTCGGGATTCCGGATCTCTTTCACAAATTCTATATTCGGATGATTTTCCATGCGCATCAATTGAAAATCAATAAAATTCTCAAGATACTTCACTTCCTTTGAAATGGATATTTTATCGGTTTGACATTCGTCAGTTACATACCGTAACATTTCTGAAAGCTTAAGAATACTCTCGGCGGCATTTTCATCATTCGTATAAACCAATGAATAAATATTATTGAGTGCATTAAAAAGAAAGTGCGGATTGATCTGAGCCTTCAGATAACGTAATTCCATATCCAACTTTTCATTATGCAAAAGGGTATTTTTTTTACTCGCTTCCTTTGTTTGAGAAAGTAGATATGAAATTGTAGTAATTGCATAAGTCCCTAAAAAAAGAACAACCATTTTGAAGATCGGATAAATCAGATGCGGACGACTAACTTCGTCGGGAAACGAGATCAGATTATGATGGATGAGCGTACTGAATATAAAAACCTCAAAATTCACAGCCAACCAAACCCAGAAAGTAACGAAACCAAGCGAAGCAACATAATACAGCACTTGTCGATGTGGTCGTAATAACTTTTTTATCATTACACAACGTACAAACCGATCGAGCGAGAGCATGCCTGCTATGGCGATAGTAGAAGAAATTAGTGCTACAACCCAATCGAATCGGGAACCAGAAGCAATTAAAAAAAGATAAATAGCCAGCCACACCATCGCATACTGGTGGCGTGAGATAAATTGCAAAAAAGCATTTTTTTCTTTCATCGGGCGATTAAAAATATACTTGAATAGATTTATGCAGTGAAAAAGCCGAAAATCCGGAATCTGAATAACAGATGGTTTTCTCATTTATATATTCCCAAAAATACAATCCACTTTTATTCTATGCAAAACCTTTCAACAAACAACAAAGAAGACTCAACTAACTTTGATTTAATACGAATATTTCTTTTTACCAATCGATTCTTTGACTTATTGACCAAATAATTTCATTCATTGAAAACACTCGATATTTTAGTGAATACATTTTTATATATAAAAGCTTATTTATTATTTTGAACAATGAATTTAAAATCAAAGGTAGGTCTGATCAAAGAAAACAGTTCTTGCTTATTTTAATGAACATCTCACTTGCAAATAACTAAAGACAAGTATTCTATCAAATTTAAATCTACTCATTCCTGTATTTTTCAAAAACAACATAACAGATATAAATTCAATGAAAAAAATTACGGAAATCAGAACAATGGCGATGGTGGCATTCGGTGCACTGTCTTTTCTTGTTTCGGGGCGTGCCTTTGCTCAGGATTCCATTCGGATCGACCTGCAGCAAGCACTCGAAATCGCGCTAAATGACAATCCGACTGTAAAAGTAGCGGAAAATTCAATCGAACTGAAGAAGTTTACAAAATATGAGAATATCGGATCTTTGCTTCCGAATATTTCAGCCAATGGTAGTTTTCAGCATTCGTTGAAACAACAAAAAGTAAAAGTAGATTTTGCACCAGAACCGATTGCTTTCGGACAGCCCACCAGTACCAGTGCCAGTTTCAACTTATCGCTTCCTTTGATTGCGCCTCAGCTTTGGAAAACGATTCAATTAAGTCAGGAAGACATCAAATTGGCGATGGAAACAGCCCGTTCTTCTAAAATAGATATGATCAATCAGGTTAAAAATGCCTATTACGGATTATTATTGGCTGAAGATTCATATCAGGCTTTCCTTGCAGGTTACAAAAACGCTGAATTGAATGCAAAAAACGTCACAGACAAATATAATGTCGGCCTTGTTTCAGAATACGACAAGTTAGCTTCCGACGTTCAGTTCCGCAACCTGAAACCTCAACTGGTAAACAGCGAAAATGCCGTTAAACTGGCCAGATTACAATTATTAGTATTGATGGGGATTGATGTGCACACTCCTGTAATCTTTGAAGGCAATCTGCAAGATTATGAAAAAGAGATGTATGCGGATCTGATGAGCTTGAAAAATGATACGGCATTGACTGACAACAGTTTATTGAAACAATTCGATATTCAGGAACAGCAATTGAAATTAGCTAAAAAAATTAATCTCCTGGGTTATGCCCCAACCCTTGCGATGAGTCTGAATGGAGGTTGGAGTGGTATGGGTAAGAACCTTGATTTCAAACACTATTACTGGGCACCGAACTCTTCTTTGGGATTATCTTTGAATATTCCGATTTTCACAGGAGGTCAAAAATATTACAAAAACAAACAAAACAAAGTTTCGTTAATCAATCTCGACCTGCAGCGTTACAACGTAAAACAACAGTTGGAAGTTTCTGTACAAAACGCACTCAATAATATAGAGACTTCTGTAGAACAAATGGCCTCTAATAAAGAAAGTATTATACAGGCGGAAAAAGCATTTACCATCAGTCAGAAACGATACGACGTAGGTGCCGGTACGGTATTGGAGATGAATAGTTCTGAAACAGCCCTTACCCAGGCCCGTTTGCAATACGCTCAGGCAATTTACAATTATCTTTCATCACGTGCGAACCTGGAAGCGACTCTTGGACGTGAAATCCAGACCACTCAAAAATAACAATAACACAAAAGACATATGAACAAAACAAAAACACTTTTTATTGCACAGCTGATTGGTTTGGCCACTCTGGCATCTTGCAGTGGAGAGAAAAAGGAGACAAAGGTGGAACTATCGGAAGCGAAACCTCTTGTGAAAGTGGAAGCCGTTTCTTCCCGTGATGTAGAACAAACACGTGAATTCACAGCTACGGTAGAACCGAATATTTCCAACAATATCGCTCCTCAGAGCCCTGTACGTATCGAAAAGATATATGCGGAAGTGGGCGACCATGTTCGTAAAGGACAAAAATTGGTACAGATGGATTCCAATAATTTGAATCAGGCCAAAACAAAACTGGATAATGTCCGAGTAGAATTCAATCGTATCGATGAATTATACAAGATTGGTGGTACTTCGAAATCATCGTGGGATACAATGAAAGCGAATCTGGATCTGGCAGAAGCCGCTTATAAAAACCTGGTGGAAAACACCCAGCTTCTAAGTCCGATCGAGGGTATTATAACAGCCCGCAATTACGATAACGGAGACATGTATTCCAACACTCCTGTCTTGGTTGTTGAACAGATCCGTCCGGTAAAATTGAAAATCAATGTATCTGAAGCTTATTTCTCGAAAGTAAGAAAAGGAATGCCGGTAGATATACGTCTGGACGTTTACGGAGATGAAATTTTCGAAGGTAAGGTTTCATTGGTTTATCCTACCCTTGACGCCGCAACCCGCACTTTCCCTGTTGAGATTACGATCGACAATAAAAACGAACGTGTACGCCCTGGTATGTTTGCCCGTACGACGATGAGCTTCGGATCGAAAAATCACGTGGTCGTTCCCGACCAAGCTGTCATCAAACTTGCCGGAGCTGGTGATCGTTTCGTTTATGTTCTAAACAATGACAATACGGTTTCTTTCAACAAGGTTGAACTTGGCCGTCGCATCGGCGACAGCTATGAAATCATTTCCGGAGTTAACAACGGCGACAAAGTGATTGTTGCCGGACAAAGCCGTTTGACAAACGGAACAGAAGTGGAAATACAGAAATAAAGTAAAAAGAAATTATGAGTTTATATGCAACCGCGGTGAAGAAACCCATTACGACGGCCTTGTGTTTTGTGGCAGTCGTGATTATCGGTCTCTTTTCCCTAACAAGACTTTCTATTGACTTGTACCCGCAGATCGAAACCAATACCATCATGGTATTGACAGCCTATCCCGGGGCAAGTGCAGCCGATATTGAGACCAACGTGACCAAAATCATGGAAAATACGCTCAATACGGTAAGTGATTTGAAAAACATCACTTCGCAATCGAAAGAAAACATGTCGATTGTAACCCTTGAGTTCGAATACGGAACCAAAATCGATGTAGCGACGAATGACGTGCGCGACAAACTCGATCAGGTTAAGAATGCATTGCCAGACAACGTTCAAAACCCGATCCTGTTTAAATTCGGTACAGACGATATTCCGATCGTTATCCTTTCGGTAACGGCAAACGAAAGTATGAACGCGCTTTACAAGATTCTGGATGATAAAGTTGCCAATCCGTTGAAACGCATCAGCGGCGTAGGAGCCGTATCGATCTCAGGTATTCCAAAACGTGAGATTAAAGTGTATTGTGACCCACAAAAACTGGAAGCATACGGACTTTCGATCGAAGCGATTTCGCAAATTATCGCCGCTGAAAATCTGAATACTCCGGGTGGAAATATTGATATCGGATCAAACACCTATTCTTTGCGTGTGCAAGGAGAATTTACCGATGCCAAACAACTTGAAAATATTGTCGTTGGAGCCCAAAATGGCAAAAGCGTCTATCTTCACGATGTAGCCCGTATCGAAGACGGTCCTGAAGAACGTGCTCAGGAAGCTTATGTAACCGGAACTTCTAATGGAGGAAGCCGTTATCTGGCTAGTAAAGGTGGAATCCTTTTCATCCAGAAACAGTCGGGTGCGAACTCGGTATCTATCTCTCAGGAAGTATTGAAAAGGTTGCCGGAACTTGCAAAAACATTGCCATCCGATGTACAGATCGGTGTGGTAACCAATACGTCTACCAATATCGAGAATACGATCAACTCGTTGCTTGATACGATTTTGGTTACGTTTATCATTGTAATGGTCGTGGTTTTGGTGTTCCTTGGAAGATGGCGTGCCACTTTCATCATCATCCTGACCATTCCTATTTCGTTGATCGCATCGTTCGCATATCTTTTGATATCGGGCAATACGCTGAATATCATCTCACTTTCTTCACTCAGTATCGCTATCGGGATGGTGGTGGATGATGCCATCGTAGTTCTGGAAAACGTTACCAACCACATCGAACGTGGTAGTGATCCCAAGCAGGCCGCTATCCACGGTACCAACGAGGTAGCGATTTCAGTTATCGCATCGACACTGACCATGCTTGCCGTATTCCTTCCGTTGACCATGATCCCGGGTATGGCGGGTATCCTTTTCAAACAGTTGGGTTGGATCGTATCGATCATTATGATTATCTCAACCATTGGAGCGCTGACCCTGACACCGATGTTATGTTCTCAGTTCCTTC
>JBOFCW010000153.1:0-11082 GCA_051646395.1 Bacteroidales bacterium | reverse complement strand
TGTTAATCTTAGTGGAAATAAGATCTCTTCTTTCCCGGCTGGATTTAAGGGGATAAATGTTGAAGCTCTCAATATGAATGAAAATAGTCTGACTCAATTCCCAGAAGAATTTTCATCGACAGGATCAATTATCAACTTTCTACAAGTTTCACATAATAAAATTGACACTGTAACATCAGCTGCCATCAGTAACCTGAAAAGTCTCAAGGCTTTCGAATGTCAGGGAAATAAATTGAGATTCATGCCATTTGATTTCAATGTGGAACAGTTCCCGTATATGACTGGAATCGATTTGTCGAGAAACCAATTCTCTCGTTTTCCAATGGAAATTCTTTACGTGAACTACTTGACTCAACTTATGATTTCACATCAGTTTGATCATAATACAGGAAAAAGAACTTTGACTGAATGGCCAGATGGAATACAGGATCATCCAGCTTTGCGCGTTTTTGATATTTCGGGTAATGATATTCGCAAAGTGACTAAGTTTCCTGTTATGTTGAATTATCTGGATATTCACGATAATCCAAATATTTATATTACCGTTCCTCAGGAAATTTTGGTTAGACTAGCGATGGGTACGTTCAAGCTGGTTATTGACGAAGACCAAAATGTCGAAGGAATTTAATTTATAAATAAACCGGGTATTTCTTTCTTTCTTCGGAAAGGAATACCGGTTTTAATCAAAAATTAAAAATGAAATTTGAGAGAAATATCATTACAAAAATCTCGTTTATATTTTTGGGTATGTTGCTGCTTGCAACTTATTCATGTAAAGAAGACGAGATAAAAAGTGTTGAATTTGGGATTTCCCAATCGAACTTTGATTTTTATGCTACCGGAGGTCAGGGTGAAATTCAAGTGACTTCAGGTGAGGAATGGACAGTTGAATCTGATGTGGAATGGTGTTTGATTTCACCGGCTAATGGAATAGGTTCAGTTGATTGTGAGTTAAGAGTGGATACAAGCTATTTGTACAAAGCTCGAGAGGCTGTTCTTACCTTTCATAGTGGCTCTCAAGCTCGTCAGGTTCGTGTTAATCAGTTAGGGTATGAGAAGGTTATTCTTCCAAAAGTTACCGAGATTGAGGTTCCTGATTATAAACGAATCGATTTGGCTTTTGTTGAAGTTGAAGTTATGGCAAACGTTGACTTCGATATAGAATTGCCAGCAGAAGCAAATTGGTTGACTTACGAGATCAGTGACATGCATGTTACTTCGGTTCCAAGACCAAGAAAGGTAACATTCAAATATGGTATCAATTCAGTCACGGAAGAACGTACAGCAAAAATTGCGTTTAAACCAGTCAATGAGAAGGACCTTGAAACAGAAGTTGCCTATGTTTCAATTACTCAGCAAGCTGCACCGACTATCGAACCTTCAAGAGCCGGAGACTCTTTGGCGATCGTGATGATTAGCCGTATGTTGAATACATACAGGGATCCTTCTGCAGATGGATCCTCAATGATTCACTGGCCGGATATTACATTGAAGGAATTTCCAGTTGAGAATGGTAAAGAAGGAGAAACTGAACTGCGAGTAACAAAAGTTATTTTCAGGATGATGAATACCAAGGAGTCTATTCCATATCAGGTCAAATATTTGACGAAAGTGGAAGATATTTCTTTTTATGGTAACTCTAACGGTCATATTCGTGAAATCGAATGGACACCGGAGATTGTCGAAATGAGTTGGTTGAAGCGTTTGGAAATTGTAAGTTACGGATTCACAAATATACCGGAGGAAATCGCTCAGATGAAATCATTGGAAACTTTACAATTGGGAGGATGCTATGTTGATCAGATTCCGGTCCATATTTTTGAGTCTCTGCCAAATCTGAAACATCTGGAATTAAGTAATAATGCAAGAGGATTGATAAATGATCTTTCCTCAGTGGAAGATAAAAAAGGTATAGGAATGCAAGGCGAATTGCCTCGTAGATTGTTTATGGACAAACTTGAGAGTCTTGCTATTCAACATAACTACATTGAAGGGACAATTCCAGACCTGCCTGTTGGTTCGATGCCGAATTTGAAACGTTTGGGATTGAATGGGAACTTCTTGACAGGAGATGCCCCAGAATGGATTTTGCAACATCCTTATATTGGTTGTTGGGAACCTTTTGTGTTTATTTTTAATCAAACAAACGGAAAAGATTCAAATGGAAAAAAAGTTGGCTTGACGAACGAGCCGAAACGTTTTCCAGAGTGTCCCCTAACTTATTATTAAATAAAGTTTTTATTGCCAGATGAATAAATCACCATACTTGATAAGTTGAAACCGGATATCCGGCATGATTAGTCAAGTATGGTGTGAATCTGACTTTAGCATTAAAAATAACAGCATATTACAGATGAAGAAAAATATTATTTTACATAAAATACTGATGTTTATAAGTATTCTGTTTCTGGCAGTTTCTTGTAAAGATGACGATTCGGTATTGAAAATGAAAGATGGAGAAGGTCGTATGACTTTTTCTTTCATCCGGATCAATGGGTATTCTATTACTGATTTAACAGAAATTGCGACGGTTAAGATTACTCTTGAAAAAGACGGGATCCGCACTACTCTTCCAAGCCTACAGATGTCGGGGATGAAGGATTCTATCTCTTCAGATCCTTACTTCTTGCAAGAAGGAAATTACCGGATCGTAAAATATCTTACTTATGACCATACGGCTGCTCTGATTGCAGAAACGATTCCAACAAAAGATAACACGTTCAGTGTTGTGGCCGCAGAATCGGAAGATTTTATCATGCCTATCGTCGTTCACGACAAAATCGATAAGAATAACCTTCTGAATACGCTTTATGCGATTTGTACTGAGGCTTTCGGAGAGGATCGCTCTCTGTGGCCGCCATCATGGAATACAGATACAGAACTGAAAGACTGGAAACATCTTGAGTTTGCAGAATATGAAGACGGAAGTATCGCTTACGTTGAAGGATTGATTCTGGATAGTGCTTTTGCCCCGATGAAAAAACTTTCTCCTGCCGTGGTTAATCTTGCAGGTGTAAAAAGTTTGATTATCCGTGATAATGCTCTTGAAGTTCTTCCTGAAAATTTCGGTGCGTTGAATATCGAGTCTTTACAGATTTCTAATACCAATTTGTCGACTTTCCCTGAAAGCTCGGAGAGACTGGAATTATATTCTGTATTGTTGGATGGTAATAAATTCACTTCAATTCCAGAATTCCTGTACGATCAAAAAGAGTTGCGCGTGCTTCACGTTCGCAATGAGATGATTAGCGAAATTCCAAATGATATCGCTAATCTGGTGAAGCTGACTTCTTTGAATTTGAATAATCTGCAGATTACATCAATACCTGATGTTTTTGATGCGCTTTACCGAATTTCTACACTTGATGTTTCAGGGAATAAGTTGTTATCGACACTTCCGGCCTCAATTACACCAGATCATTTTGGTAACCAGTCTTCTTATTTGCGAGCGATTCATGCCAATGGATGTGCTTTCACTGCAATTCCACAAGAGGTTCTGACTCCCAAATTTCAAAATCTGATGTTTTCAAATAACCAGATCACATCGTTGAATAAGGAAGATTTGGAAAAGCTTGTTAATATGCATACGCTTTATCTGAGTGGTAATAAATTGTCTTCTTTTCCTGTGCTTGAAATGCCTTCTTTGCGCATGCTGGTTCTGATTGGTTGTGGTCTGACTCCGGAGCAAGTGAATAGAGAAGGGATGCCGAATCTTTATACCTCATCAGTTGATGGTAATACCGGCGAAGAGTTTCAATATGATTTTCTTTTCTTTACTCAGGATCATTTCGATAGTATCTTCAAAGGCTACGAAGTAAAGAAATTTTAATATCTTTGCCCGATAAATAAGGGGTTGTCTTGTTACATGTCATTTTCGATAAGATGATTCGGTTTAAAACTGATGATTATCGGGAGATGTAACAGGACAACCTTTTTTTAATATAATACATTATGCGTGTAAAGATTTTAACAGGCCTATTATTAATGCTATGTTTTACCGGATGTCAGAAAGATGATGACATTAAACAGCCGGAAAACAAGACTTCTTTTTATGATCAATCGCATCGTTCTTATTTGCAATTGAGTAATCAGGTGAAGTCGTATCGTGAATTTAAAAAAACAGATGAAGATGATATCGAACGCCAGTTTGTGTCTTCTGTCTCTTTTAATCAACAAGGAAACATTCTAACGTATGATCCGACAGAAGATTCTGATGTTTCGGCCTTCTGGCTACCCGTTTTTCAGGAACGTTACGTTTATACATATGATGCTGGAGGTTCTTTGTCTGAAGTCCGTGTATTTGAAACTCCGGAACAGTTTGTTTCTTATAAGTTGATTTACGGTAATCATTCGGATTATGTATTGCTGCCTTTTGAGATTAAGCCAGTAGGAGAATGGCTGGTCAAAGGCCTGGTTGCGATTGAATCTAATAATCCTGACTTTTCATTTACTTACGAGGCGAATCAGGCTTTTTTTGTGACAAGGGAATTGGGAAGTCTGAAGAGAATTAATTATACATATGCTTCGGGTTACCCGGTTAAGGCTACAATCGAATATTCGGAGGGTACTGAAATATACCGGAAGGAAAATATTACGTACCGGTTTGATGAAACAACAGGCGTTATCATCTCTAAGCATCAGATGCTGGATGAGGCAGATTTTTTGGAATCTTCGAACTTCGAATATAATTTGGCCGGACTCTGCGTAAAAAGAACAGACCTCCTTGATGATACCACAACAGCGTATTTATATAAATATACACCACAAAACTATTTATATGAAATCCAGGTAAATGGTAGCTCGAAAAATGGGACACATGTCAGATCTTATCAATTAGATAACTCGGGTAACTGGACGACTTGCTTTATGGAAACGACAGGATTTGTGAGTTGGGAATTTCCCGAGGGCAAGGAGATGTTGATCCGGGAATATACTTATTGAATTAATCATAGCTTTAAATAAAAAGGACAGTCTGAAAACAAATGTTTTTTCAGACTGTCCTTTTTTTGTAGATCCGGTTCTGAGTTGCTTCATATTGTAACATTTCAAGACAGAACCGGATGTTTGCTTTTAATTTTGTATCAGAGAGAATCCGATCAATCGGTCATATCGTTGACCGGGAGGACGGTGGTAAATGCGAACCAGATATTCATTTTGAGTTTCGTGGAAATTACCCTCCATCTTTTTTGTAGACCCCTTGTCAGATCCGTGTTCTACGAATAAATATTGGTAATTGTAATGTCCCTGTTTCAAGAGCAAGGCTTTTTCATATCTGTGTGATTCGAAATTGTAAATCATTTTCGAATCATCATTAAAAAGACCATAGGTGAGGTCGCCGTTTAAATAGATACTACCCTGAATGAACGGGTTTTCGTCTTCGAGAGCGAAATGGATCATAAAATAATCGGCCTCTGTGTCATTATCCTGAGCATCACTGTTTCGAATGATATAACGTCCGTTTTGATCCCGGTCATAATAATAAGGCAGCGAGGCACGAGGCTGGCTGCCCGAAAGCAAAACATGATACATTGGTTCAAAATAACGGATCTGTTCCACACCGATTGCCGCATACTGATGGTTTACTATTTCAAAACGCCTGTAATTATTGCCGGCTTCGAATATCAGGTTTCGGTTGTGTTCGTAAACAGCCTCATTAGCGCTGAATCGTGTCGGATGGTTGACGACTACCTGATTGTCAAGCCGGTTGTTTTGACAGACCACAACCTTTAATTCATCAGCCGGATTAGAAAGAAATGCGTTTTTCCACTTCAATCGGATTCCGACCTGCTGATATTCGCCGTTGAAACTGATGTCTGTGTTGCTGGTTATATATCCTTGTACTTCGGTCTGACGTTCAAATACAGAGATGCATGCAGAAGCGATTATAGTCTCCGGATCTTCGTCTTTATAAAAAAGAACGGCATAGTTGCCTGAAATATTGAATTGAATTTGATCATTGGGTAAACGGATCCGGTAATGATAATAAGGTACAAAAGTATTGAACGATGGTTGAGCATCTTCAACAGCGAGCTGGTTGAATCCGTCGAGATATTCCAGTTCCGATATTCTGCTGGGCTTCCAGTCTGCATCACAGTGAATAATCCGGTAAGAGATACGGCTCATATCTGAAGAAAGTTCGTCGAATGAAACCTCTATTTGCTGGCCAGAACGGAGTTCGATGAGAGGAGGGACATCAAAACGGTCGTTGCAGATGACGCGCACACTCTTTATGTTGGGATCGTGGGAAGCCGTGCGCCAGCCTGCAGATGCATCAGCATGAATGCATAGAATATGTAGCAAAAGAATAAGCAAAAAATTTCGCATGATGTATTAAGTTGGAAAAAATAAACGATTGAAATCGGTTGGTTGTTATTATTTTAGACGTAAATATATCTGTAATAAAGCTATATCATGGCATGGTTAAACATCTTTTTGAGAATATGGGGTGAGTCCGCTATTTTTGTGAGGCCCGGAAAGAAGAATTTATTAAGGAATTATTTCCTTATTTCCACGCTGTTTATGTTTATCAATATAAAAAAAGAGATACCTTTGCACGAGAATTTGAAATATTATATTTTAACAATACTTGTTACAACATGACAAATGTAATAAAGATAACCAAAGGTTTGGACATTAACCTGAAGGGTAAGCCTGAAGAGAAAAGGTTCGAAGCCGCGAAATCAGATTATTTCGTGATGGTTCCGGACAATTTCTGCGGGATTACTCCGAAAGTTGTTGTAAAAGAGGGCGACAAAGTATTGGCGGGAACTCCGTTGATGTTTGATAAGAATCACCCGGAAATTAAATTCGTATCCCCTTTTAGTGGGGAAGTAACCGCAGTTGAACGTGGTGAACGCCGTAAGGTGTTAGGCATTGCTGTAAAAAAAGATGCTGAAAACACGTATGTGGAATTTGGGAAAAAAGAAGTTTCAAAACTTTCTGCCGAAGAAGTGAAAGAAACATTGCTTGCCGGGGGGGTATGGCCTTTTATTCAGCAACGTCCATATGCGGTGGTCGCTGATCCTACAGTAGCGCCACGTGATATTTTTATTTCTGCTTTCGATAGCGCTCCTTTGGCGGCTGATTTCGAGTATGTTGCAAAAGGCGAGCAGGCTTCTATTCAGGCTGCCGTTGATGCTTTGAAAAAGCTTACCAAAGGAAAGGTATATGTAAGCATGCGTCCTGGCTCTGCGATCAAACTTCAGGGAGTGGAACTTTTGACGGTAGAGGGGCCTCATCCGGCAGGTAATGCGGGTATTCAGGCTCATTTGATTAAACCGGTGAACAAAGGTGAAACAATCTGGACGATAAGTGCTTATGATTTGATTATCATGGGGCGTCTGTTTACCAAAGGAATCGCGGACTTTGAGCGTATCATCGCTGTATCCGGATCTGAAATCGCTAAGCCGGGATATGTGAAGGCATTTGCCGGAACGCCGTTGAAGGATTTGGTAAACGGGAATCTAGTAAAGGCCGATTACAAGCAACGTTATATTTCAGGAAACGTTTTAACAGGAGAAAATGCTGGTGCCGACGGCTATCTTAATTTTTACCATTCACAGTTGACCGTTATTCCGGATGGTTCTGACAATGACGAATTTGTTGGTTGGGCTTTACCTGGTCTTGCAAAATATAGTGTGAGTCATACTTATATGACCTGGTTATTTGGTAGCAAAAAAGAATATACGATCGATGCCAGAATCAGAGGGGGACATCGCGCGTTGATTACATCAGGCGATTTCGATAAAGTGTTCCCGATGGATATTTATCCGGAATTCCTTTACAAAGCGACTCTTGCTTTTGATATAGACAAGATGGAAAATCTGGGTATCTATGAAATTGCACCGGAAGATTTCGCATTATGTGAATTCGTCGATGTATCGAAAACCGAACTTCAGAAGACCTTCCGATTAGGATTGGATCGTTTGCGTAAGGAGATGAATTAATAAATTGATTATAAACAAATAAATCATATAAAATTGAAAGCGTTAAGGAATTACCTCAACAAGGTTAAACCGGAATTCGAACCGGGCGGAAAATACCAGAAGCTTTGGTCAATCTTTGATGGTTTTGAAAGCTTCCTGTTCGTGCCTAATACGACCGCAGCTAAGACAGGAGTTCAGATTCACGACAGCGTCGACTCGAAACGCGTGATGTCTATCGTGGTGATGGCTCTTATTCCGGCATTGCTCGTAGGGATGTACAATGTGGGTTATCAACACTATCTGGCTATCGGCGAAACTGCCGGTTTTTGGGCAACATTTATTTTTGGTTTTTTGGCTGTTTTGCCAAAGATCATTGTTTCTTATGTAGTAGGACTAGGTATCGAATTTGCGGTAGCACAATACAAACATCATGAGATTCAGGAAGGCTTCCTGGTATCGGGGATGTTGATTCCGATGATCGTCCCGGTGGATACTCCACTCTGGATGATTGCCGTTGCGACTGCCTTCGCTGTTATCTTCGCAAAAGAGATTTTCGGGGGAACAGGGATGAATGTATTTAACGTTGCTTTGATTACGCGTGCATTTTTATTCTTTGCATATCCTTCAAAGATGTCGGGTGATTCGGTTTTTGTTCGTACGAGCGATACGTTTGGAATGGGAGCTGGTAATGTTGTAGAAGGCTTCTCTGGAGCTACACCGTTGAGTTATGCTGCATCCGGTGAGCCGTTGAAAGGTATTGTTGGTCAAAGTCTGACAGCCTGGGATGGCTTTTTGGGTCTGATTCCGGGATCGATCGGAGAGACATCTACGCTTGCTATTTTGATCGGAGCTGCTATTTTGTTGTTTACTTCTGTTGCCAGCTGGCGTATCATGCTTTCTGTTTTTGCAGGAGGTGCCCTGATGGGGTGGATTACTTATGCTGCGGGAGCATCGACACTTACAGTAGCAGATCAACTTGTGTTCGGTGGATTCACATTTGCTGCGGTATTCATGGCTACAGACCCGGTAACGGGATGTCGTACGAATACAGGTAAGTATATTTATGGATTCTTAATCGGAGTATTGGCAATTATCATTCGAGTGTTCAATACCGGTTATCCGGAAGGTGCGATGTTGGCAGTGTTGCTGATGAACGTTTTTGCTCCGTTGATTGATTTCTACGTAGTGGAAGCAAACATTAAACGTCGTTTAAAAAGAGCTAACGCATAAAACAGAGTATTATGAATAGAAATAGTAACGTATATACCGTAATTTATGCTACCGTGATGGTTGTTGTGGTAGCAGCTGTGTTAGCTTTCACTGCTTTGTCTCTGCGTCCGATTCAGGATAAAAATGTGATGATCCAGAAACAAAGCGAGATTTTGAGTTCCATCAATGTGACTTCTACTTTAAAAGATGCTGAAGCATTGTATAACAAATACATCACAGAATCGTTTGTTGTAAATTCGAAAGGCGAGAAAGTGGATGGAAACGCATTTGATATCATTGTAAAAGAAGAAGTAGCCAAACCAGAGGCAGACCGTAAACTTCCTGTTTTCGTAGCAACGGTAGATGGCTCTAAAAAATATATCCTTCCGATGTATGGAATGGGTCTTTGGGGTCCGATCTGGGGATATATTTCGGTAGATGCTAACGGCGACACAGTATATGGTGCGGTTTTTGCGCATCAGGGTGAGACAGCCGGTCTTGGAGCTGAGATTACAAAATCTAAATTCTCAGATCAGTTTAAAGGTAAGAATTTATTCTTTGACGGTAAGTTTGCTTCAATCGCCGTATTGAAAGCAGGTGTAAAGGCAGACCTTCAGGAATCGGTTGATGCGATTTCAGGAGGAACGATTACTTCGGCAGGGGTATCGACTATGCTTTTCGATTGCCTGAAACCTTATGCAAATTTCCTTGAATCACTAAAGTAAAATAATTGAGATTATGTTTTTATCAGATAAGAACAAAGAAATTCTTCTGGGCCCCCTATCTAAGAACAATCCAGTGATCGTACAGGTACTGGGTATCTGTTCTGCGCTGGCGGTTACTGCCCAGATGGAGCCTGCTTTGGTGATGTCATTGTCACTGACTGCAGTTTTGGCTTTTGCAAACGTGATTATCTCTATGTTGCGTAATACGATTCCGAATCGTATCCGTATCATCGTTCAGCTGGTAGTTGTAGCTGCCCTGGTAATCATCGTTGACCAGATTTTGAAGGCTTTCGCCTATGAGGTGAGTCAGCAGCTTTCTGTATTCGTCGGTTTGATCATTACAAACTGTATCCTGATGGGACGTCTGGAAGCTTTTGCTTTGGGTAACAAACCTTGGCCTGCTTTCCTTGACGGTATTGGTAACGGGGTTGGTTACTCGATCATTTTGTTGATCGTGGCTTTCTTCCGTGAACTACTTGGATCGGGAACACTTTTCGGATACCCGGTTATTCCGCAGGCATTCTATGACTTCGGATATGAGAACAACGGATTGATGATTTTGCCTCCTATGGCATTGATCGTAACAGGTTGCATTATATGGGTTCAGCGTTGGAAGAACCCGGATATGCAGGAATAATCAAACACAAACCCAATAGAATATGGAATATTTAAATCTTTTCGTTAAGTCGGTCTTTATCGACAACATGGTGTTTGCCTATTTCTTAGGGATGTGTTCATACCTGGCTGTTTCTAAGAATGTGAAAACAGCAATGGGGTTGGGTCTTGCGGTAACTTTCGTATTGACCGTTACACTTCCGGTAAACTACCTTTTGGAAACTAAAATACTACGTGCCGGTGCGTTGAGCTGGCTAAGTGCAGATCTTGCATCTGTAGATTTGAGCTTCTTGAGCTTTATCATGTTTATTGCCGTTATTGCTGCTATGGTACAGATCGTAGAGATGGTCGTTGAAAAATTCACGCCTGCTCTCTATGCATCGTTGGGTATCTTCCTGCCGTTGATCGCTGTAAACTGTGCAATCTTAGGAGGGTCTTTGTTTATGCAACAGCGCAATTTCCCGAATATCGGTGAAGCGACCGTTTATGGTCTTGGATCAGGTATCGGCTGGTTGTTGGCTATCGTAGGTATCGCGGCTATTCGTGAGAAAATCACTTATTCGGATGTGCCGAAACCACTGAAAGGTCTGGGGATTACTTTCATTATC
>JBOFCW010000143.1:0-3167 GCA_051646395.1 Bacteroidales bacterium | reverse complement strand
GTCTACCCTGCGTCCTTTTTCCTTACGCAGATAGTCCACCAATTTCTTCATCTTTTCCCAGACCACTTCTTCAAACTGACCATGCTGATTGATAATCTGTTTTACGTTGGGTGCGAATTGATTGGAAATTTCGAATGCACGATCGATATATACCGGTACTTTTATTTCGCTCTGCTCGTCAAATCCGAGAATCGTCCAGGGGTTTTCCCATTTATCCGTGCCCTGACGGGGACCGAACCATTCGCCCGGTTTCCGGTCTTCAAATCCCGGGCCTCCTTTTACATTTTCGGGACAGATCGTTTCGTTCACTACATCCATCCAGAATACATTTTTTTCGTTGCCGTACCGCATACACAAAGCGGTCATGTACTCGTCGAGCATGCGACTCAACTCTTCGGGCGTACGCTGATCATCCCGGGCCCAGGGTGAACATTGCGGACTGATTGGTCCATGAAGCCGTAACTTTTGTCCTTGCTCTTTGGCATGATTCAGATAGGCATCGGAGTTCTCCCAACGCCAGCGGTTAAAGTCGGGGCGGATGTAACTTTGTTTATAATCGTTTGCCGGTACGATGTATGAAAACTCACGATCGGCGATTTCTGTTGATAGCTGTCCGAGCAGTTTGGCATGATTGGCAATTCCCAGATAGAAGTTTTTTGGATAATAAAGATTTACGATCTCACGCAAGGGCAGGTTTTTCAGTTTATCCTGACTAATCGTTTCTTGTGTTGAATACTGGATCTCATCTATCGCTTTGCATGCGTTGAATTTTAAAATAAAGGCAAGCAAAATCAGAATAGAATGCCTTTTTAGAAATGTGATTTTCATAATAAGTTTGAGTCTGATAGAATTCGTAAGTTTTATTCTGTATTATATCAAGGTGAAAGACTCCCTGTTTTTGGTAAGCCACGTTGATCACACCGGCAAAAATAATTTGAAGCTATTCACGGGAGGACTGAATTCTGTTTTTTGAGGTTTGATAAATGTTTTTTAGAAAAACAGTAAATCAATCTGCACAAATCACTCTTTCTTTGCACAGAATTAAAATGATGATAAACAAGAATAAGCATAGATGAATTGGGTTTCAAAACAGATTTCAAGCAAAAACGAAACCTATAAGAACGGAAATTGAACCTCTGTTAGGATAGGGTTTGATTCTTTTGTGAAGTCAAACAAAACACTTCTGTGTACGAATATATAAAAACTCTTTTTATGAAACTCCTAAATGGATTTACGTTAACAACAGTCCTGGCTTCATCACTAACGGCAGTTGCACAACCGGCCGACAAGCCGAATATTATTTTGATCATGACCGATCAGCAATCATATAATGCGATCAGTGCCCACGCAGATCTTTATCCCGGGGGGTATTTCTCAACACCCAATATAGACCGAATCGCAAAGTCGGGCATTTCTTTCACGCGGACATACTGTACCAATCCGGTCTCCGTTCCATCCCGTTTTTCTCTTTTTACAGGAGCTTATGGCGGGCAGTATGGAATTCGGGATAATCAGTCGGGAGCTGCCGACGAAGTACATGTTCGTGAAGCGCTGTCTGAACGAGGTATGGGAAATGTATTTGCACGTGGAGGATATGATACTTATTACGGAGGAAAAGTTCACTTGCCTTTTTCCGGAAAGGAGGGAGGTTCTAAGTTCGCAGCTCCTGTAGCTTATGGTTTCGAAAATTATTTTTCAAAAGACGAGCGCGACGAACTGGGGCGTGAGACAGCCCGTATCATCGATGAAAAGGCAAACACTCAAACTCACAAACCGTTTTTGCTGGTTGCTTCATTTCTTAATCCCCATGATATTTGTCTTGAGTCGTCGACCAACCTTTCTGCCATTGTTCCTGACAAGGGCGGGAAAAAACAGCCGATCTCAGATTGCGTGAAAGAGATGCGGGCACGGGCAAATGCGATTGACTCTGTTGAGTTTTATAAAAGTCACGCTCCCGGACTTCCGGTTAATTTTGATAAAACGTCCGGATTCCCGGAATTGAAAAAGTCGCCCTATCAGGATTTTCCGGATTGGTACTGGCGCAAATATCGCTGGACATACGGACAACTCGTTTCATTGGTGGATAGTCACATCGGACATATCCTCGATGCGCTCGATCGCAATCCTCAACTGAAAAAAAACACCATTATCGTATTCACTTCCGACCATGGTGAAATGCAAGGTGCACATCAGATGGTGACCAAGAATCTGCCTTATGATGAATGTCAGCGCGTGCCGTTTATTTTTAGCGGACCCGGTATTCCCAGAGGGAAGCGGGATAACTCACTTGTTTGCAACGGAACAGACTTGTTACCGACATTGTGCGAATTGGTACGAATAGATGCGCCTGCCGAAGCAGACGGTTTTTCTCTTGCCGGCGCTGTGACGGGAAAAAGCAATGCTCCTCAACGCGAATCGCTTTATCTTGAAGGTGACGGATTTCTGAATATCGTAAATGACGATGATAAGTATACTTTATTCGATGGCAAACAAAGTGGCGAAATGCTGATCGATATGCATAAAGATCAGGGCGAAATGCAAAATGTCGCTGCTGGTGCCGCAGAGAAAACAGAACTGATGAAACAACAGATTCTTTCAAAGGATCGTAAAGAAAAGAGCCCCAAGGAAAAAAAGAACGACAAAGTCAAAGGGAATAAAAAGAAAGCAAAGAATAAAGGGTAAAAAAACGCCACAGGTAAAGGGTTTAATTTCATAAACTATTTACCTGTGGCGTTTTTTGTCAGGCTTAGAGTTGCCCCGGTTTATATTTTATCAAGCGATATACGGCGCTTATCGGCCATGTTTTTATAAAATGTTGGGGTTAGTCCTGTCACTTTTTTGAATTGACTACTTAAATGAGCTGTGCTTGAATAGTTGAGTTGATAAGCGATTTCGCTAATGGATAGATTATCATAAATCAATAGCTCCTTCACCCGTTCTATTTTTTGAGCGATGTGATATTTTTCGATTGTTGTTCCCTCAACTTCAGAAAAAAGGGTGGTTAGATAGGAGTAGTCGAGCTTCAACATTCCGGCTAAATAATCCGATAGATTTATTTTTAATTCATCTTCTTTGCGATGCACCAATTCGCGGATCACGTTTTTTATCATTTCGATGATTTTTGAACGGCGATCGTCGATTACTTCAAACCCGACTGCCTCAAGTTT
>JBOFCW010000137.1:0-15278 GCA_051646395.1 Bacteroidales bacterium | reverse complement strand
CATTACTCACACCAGAATTGATTCGATTGTTGTTTACCCACTTTTCTTTACCGTTTGCATCGACCGTTTTAACCTGTGGCCAGAAATCGCGGTTGTCCGGACCCGAAAGCTTCGCCGGAGCGGTCAATTCATTTACATTCTTCTGAACAACGTTGAATACATCGCGTGTATACATCGCTCCCAATGAAAGTTTGAATGCGTATGGCAATTCGAAATCGACACCGAGGCTACTACGCCATACCTGTGGCATTTTGAAATCCCGGTCCACCACGCAAATCGAGCCAGGAACAGTTTCTGCAGCTTCCTGCGGAAAAAGATCCGGATAACGTGTGAAAAGATTGCGGTAATCTTTTTCGAAAGTAAAGTCCGCTGGTAAATTTTCGTTTTTAGAATATACCAAAGGATCCAGCGTATTCTGGATTACTCCTGAGTTGGTAGGCTGGTTCGTAAACCATACGAAAGGGAGCAGACCGGTGAAAAGGCCTGTTCCCCCTGTAAGCATGATGCTTCTGTCTCCCATGATGTCCCAGTTGAAGCCAAGGCGAGGTGAGAACAGTACGCGGCCTCTTGGCCATTTAGAAACGTCGATATGCATGCCGTCCTGGAAAGCCAATTCTTTGATTGCATTATTTTTTGCCAGCTTATTCATGTAAAAAGGAAGATCGAAACGAATACCTCCCGTTAATTTAAACTGTTCGGTTACAGACCATTCATCCTGTACATATAATCCGCCCATACCGAATGTCAGTTCTGAGCCGGGAGCAACCTTATTACCGTACCCGTAAGTCAGACCGAATGCGTTTGGTTTGCTATTGGTCATGAAGTCTTCCATCGAGTCATAACGATAGTATCCCAGCGGATAACGTAGATAAGAGTTTTTGAAATACATGCTTTCAAAAGAGATTCCTGCAGTCAGGTAGTGATCGTTGATTACGATATTCACATTGTCTGAAATCTGGAATGTCTTGTTTCGAACGTCGTTATGAGGAGTAAAGAGCTCCGTACCGAAACTCATGTATTGTTTCCCGTCTTTGTAAATATCGACGAAAGGGAAGTCGGATCCCAGTTTTTGGCGTGTATCGCGGATATCCGTGAATGATGTCAGTAATTTGTTTGATATGGTAGAGCTTATGGTACTGTTCCATTCGCCGGTAATTGAAGTTACCGTATTCTTGAACTTGTAATTAGAATTCCCGAATGCCATAGAATAGATGCCATAACGGCTATCACCGCGTGGATTCGGGGCTGAGTTTGAATTTACCTGCTGGTCATTACGGGAATCAACCGCATTGAAACGTACCGTTACCTTGTTGGCCTGGTTGATATTCCAGTCCAGGCGAGCGAGTATTTTCCAGTTTTTGCTCGCAAAATCGCCGAAGTTTTCATAAGCCCCCGGATCGTAGTTATAGGTGTTTTTCAAAAAATCAGACATGGTGCGCATATCGGCAACAGTGGTGCGGGAAATGAATTTTTCGCTATTCTGAACCCCGTCTTCACTGGCTCTCCAGGCAATACCCGGCATGGTTTGATTCTCAATTTCCCCATTCACGAAGAAAAATAATTTGTTTTTCAGGATAGGACCACCTACTGTAACCCCATACGTTTCAGAGAAACGACTGTTGGCATTAGGTACCTGAATGTCGTCGAACACATAGTTCCCTGTAAATGGTTTCGGTCGAAGGAAGGTATAAACCGATCCTTTAACCATATTGGTGCCACTTTTTGTTACTGCGTTAACCGATCCTCCGGTGAAGTTGGAAACTTTTACATCATAGGGTGATACAGAAACGCTGATCTCTTCGATGGCATCGAGAGAGATAGGCTGGGCATCTCCTCCAGGCAGATTTTTACTGCTTAATCCGAAGCTGTTGTTGAATGCCGCACCGTCGATCGTGATGTTGTTGTAACGACCATCTTGCCCGGCGAAGCTACTTCCCGAACCGGCGTATGGCGATAGTTTTGTGAAGTCGCTGATGCTTCGGTTGATCGTAGGCAGATTGTTGATTTGGCGGGTTGAGACATTGGTAGTCGTACCAGACTTCTCCTGCGATTTTTGGGAAATGATAACTGCTTCCTGTAGAGAAATTGAAGATTCCTTCATTTTTACATTCAACTGATAGGTTTCACCCAGTTGTAGCATAATGTTGTTGAAGATCATCGGCTGATACCCTACATAAGACACTTCGACTTTGTATGGCCCTCCCGGACGCATTCCCTGCATGTGAAAACGACCCTGATCATTGGTGACAACTCCGTGTTTGGATCCAGAAGGTTCGTGGATCGCGACAACTGTTGCTCCCAATAAAGGGTCGTTGAATTCGTCTGTTACACGGCCACTCAGGCTCGATGTAGTTACCTGGGCCATCAGTGTGGCTCCGAATACAAAAAAGAGAAACGACAAAATAAATTGTTTCATCCTCATTTGAAAATAATTTTGATTAGACTTGAATATGAAAAAATACATATTAGCTACAAAATTACAACTATATAACTTAAATATAACAATATTGAATAAAAATTAATTATTAATATTTTGTTTCAGAGAGTGTAATATGAAGATTTTCAATGGTGTATGCGTTGTGTATTATGATTAGACAAGATGATGGATGATTTAAGTGTTGCATTTTTCTTCAAGGGTTGAGGTCGTTTCAACGAAAACGGGAGCATATCTCAAAAAGAAATGCTCCCGGAATATATCAGGAAAAAGTGTTGATTCTTTATGCCAGGAATATCAATTTAAGGATGAATACAACCGCTAGCAAATACATCGGCAAGCCGACACGTTTGAAATCACCTGCAAGCATATGCAATCCGACATATGAAAGGACTCCGAAGATAATACCATCCGCAATGCTGTAGCTCAAAGGGGTGATGATGATGGTAATGAATGCCGGAATCGCATCCTTGTAATCTTCGAAGTCGATGGATGAAACCAGCGTGATCATAAACAGACCCACAATAATCAGCGCAGCAGCGGTTGCGGCTGTAGGTACGATGCTGAAGAGAGGAGCGAAAAACAAAGATAATAAAAACAGAATACCGGTAACGATTGCTGTCAATCCGGTTCTTCCCCCAGCAGCAACACCAGCTGCACTCTCAACATATGAGGTAACGGTACTTGTTCCTAAAACAGCCCCAGCTGTGGTAGCAATCGCATCCGATAGGAAAGCTTGTTTACTTTTTTTGATGTTTCCGTCTGCATCTACCAGATTCGTTTTAGTACAAACTGCAATCAGAGTACCGGCTGTGTCGAATAAGTCCATAAAAATGAATGTCAGCACAATCACTACCATATCCATTGAAAATAAACGGCTGAAATCCATTTTCATGAAGATCGGCTCCAATGAAGGCGGAAAGCTGAAGAATGCGAAATCAGATCCAAGAGTAACGACTCCAAGCGGAATGCCGATGATGGTGGTAATGATGATTCCGATTAAAAGTGCTCCTTTTACCTTTTTAACGAGTAATGCACCTGTAATCAAAACGGCGAGCATAGTCAGATAAACCGGTGCGTCGAGCAGATTCCCCAGTTTTGAAAAGGCATTTCCCTGAACGATGATACCTGAGTTTACCAATCCTATAGTCGTAATGAATAAGCCGATTCCCACGGAAATACTTAATTTCATTGTTGCCGGTATCGCTTTTACGATTGCTTCGCGGATATTGAATACAGTCAGCAAAATGAAAATAATACCCTCTATGAATACGGCTGCAAGAGCCATTTCCCAAGAATAACCCATTTGAAGTACTACCGTATAAGCAAAGAAGGCGTTAAGGCCCATTCCCGGAGCTAGTGCTACCGGAAGGTTAGCGTAAAGACCCATCATGAAGCAACCCACAACTGCAGAAAGAGCTGTTGCGGTAAAGACTGCATCCTTATCCATTCCGGTAGCGGAAAGGATAGCCGGATTCACAATCAGAATGTAAGCCATGGTCATAAAAGTCGTAATACCACCAATAAGTTCGGCGCGAGGGGTGGAGTTGTGTTCTTTTAGTCGGAACAATTTTTCAAACATAATGTCGTTTTGATTTGAAATGTGATGAATTAAATATTAAAGTAAAAAATGTTGCTATTGAGCTTCAGATAAGCGTATCTTCTATAATTAAAAAAAAGAGTCGCAGCCCGAATTTCGGGCCGCGACTGCAGCTCCCCCGAAGGAGATTATTTTTTCTTTTGTTGTTGCTTGCGCATGGTTTCCTGTTGCATGCGTTGAGCTTCTTCCAGACGAGCCATGAATCCGGATTTTTTCTTCGGTTTCTTGGCATTGGCTTTCATCTCTGCCAATAGTTTATCTTCGTTGATAAACAGTCGGAACAAATAGGTTTGTCCGATGGTAATCAGCAGAGACAGGAAGTAATAGTAGCTCAAACCAGCCGCATAATTATTGAAGAATACAAGGAACATGATCGGCATCATGTATTGCATCGCTTTCATACCCGGCATCTGTTCTTGTCCCATCGGATTCGAAGACATGCTCATACGGATATAAATCAGGTTGGTGGCAGTCATCAAAAGACAGAACAAGCTGATGTGATTTCCGAAATACGGTGTGATGAAAGGGATATAAGTATTCCAGCTGTAGATCGAATCATATGTCGATAGGTCTTTTGCCCACAAGAATGATTCGCCACGCAATTCGATAGAAGAAGGAAAGAACTGGAACATCGCAAATAGAATAGGCATCTGCAATAACATTGGCAAACAACCTCCCATTGGACTTACTCCGGCCTCTCCATAAAGTTTCATCGTAGCCTGTTGGCGTTCCATTGCTTTGTCTTTGCCCGGATACTTATCATTTATTTCCTGGATCTCCGGACGTAACAAACGCATCTTAGCTTGTGAAAGGAATGATTTATAAGTAAACGGAGCCAGAATAAGCTTGATAAAAATGGTCAATAACAAGATGATGATTCCATAGTTACCGATGAATTTACCTAGGAAGGTGAATACCGGAATAACCAAATACTTATTCACCCAGCGGAAGATACTTGCGCCAAGTGGAACCAGTTTGTCTAATTGTAAATTTCCTTCCGGATCGAGTTCGTTATTCAGAGAGCGAAGAAGCGGGTATGAGTTAGGACCTACGAAAAAGTCAAAACTTGCAGGTGTTTCTTTTCGCAAGTCAAAATCGATATCCGTTTCCGTACGGAAGGCTTTCAGGTACTTCTCATCATCTTTGATAATGCGGGAGTCCAGAATACCTCCATTGAAACCGTCGCGCGAGATGAGCGCAGATGTAAAGAACTGGTTCTTATATCCGATCCATTTCAGGCGGTTCGATACCGTTTCTTTTACTTCTTTGCCTGAGTTCAGGTAATCTGCATCGTCCGCAACATATTTATAGTACAGGTTGCTGTATTGCTCTTCGAACTTACGTCCTTTTTCCTGACGGCGCATGCGCTGTTCCCAAAACATATTGATGTATGTAGCAGACGGAGAAAGTACGTTATTCATATTTTTCTGTCGGATATCAAATTTCACGACATAGCTTTCCGGCTGAATCGTATATACGAAATCCAGATAGCTGTTATTTCCTGCTGCCAGACGCATCACAACGGATGAATCAGTTACACTGACAGGCTGGAAATACATGTCGGCCGTATTGATGACACGATTGGATGCCGTTACAAGGGAGAATCCGTATTTATCGTCCTGTGCATCAAATAAGATTACCGGAAGAGAATCGTAGGTCTGATATTTTTTCAGAAGGGCTTCAGTAAGCATCCCTCCTTTGCTCGATACTTTAAGAGCCAGCACTTCATTTTCAAGCGAGATTACTTTATCGTCTCCCGTTGCTGACTGAGCGAAAACGCCAAACTGATTTTCAAGTGCAGCGGCACGGGCAGAGTCTGAAACAAAAGTTTCAGCCTGTGCTTTTATTTCGGCCTGTGCTGCTTTTTGAGCCTCTTGTTGTTGTGTTGCCAAAACAGCAGATATGGAATCCTGATATTGACGTTGTTGTTCTATCTGCTCCTTTGAGGGTTGGTTGAACCAACTGAAGCCAAACAAAAGAAGTCCGATTAGAAGGAATCCTGTGATGGTATTTTTATCCATATTATAACTTAAACGGTATTACTTGCTGATAGCCGCTTTGATAAAGTCGACGAATAGCGGGTTCGGTTTCAAAACTGTGCTTGTATATTCCGGATGATATTGTGTTCCGATAAACCATTTTAACTGCGGAATTTCAACGACCTCTACAAGGTGTGTGTCCGGATTTTCTCCCACACATTGCATGCCTGCTTTTTCGAAAGCTTCGCGGAATTCGCTGTTGAATTCGAAACGATGGCGGTGACGTTCTTTGATATGTGTAGCTCCGTAAGCGTTAGCAGCCTTCGAGTCGGGACGCAAGTCGCACTCATAAGCTCCCAGACGCATGGTACCCCCATAATTGGAAACGCTCTTTTGCTCTTCCATCAGGTCGATTACGTTATGGGTCGTTTTGACGTCCATTTCGGTTGAATTGGCGTCAGTATATCCCAATACGTTACGGGCAAATTCGATAACCATACACTGCATGCCCAGACAAATACCGAAAGTCGGCATGTTGTTTTCACGGGTATATTTCAGAGCAACGAATTTTCCTTCGATCCCACGGTTTCCGAATCCCGGAGCGATTACAACTCCATCAAGGTCTTTTAGTTGTTCGGCAACGTTCTGATCGGTAAGTTTTTCAGAATGAACGAAAACAAGCTCCAGTTTGCGGTTGTTGTAAGTAGCGGCCTGAAACAGCGCCTCATTGATTGATTTATATGCATCTGGTAATTCGACATATTTACCAACGATACCGATGCGTACTTTTTCTGTAGCATTGTAGATGCGGCTAAGGAAGTTTTTCCAATCGGCCATTTCCGGACGTTCACTAACAGGTAATCCTACTTTCTGAAGGACAATCTCGTCAAGTCCCTGTTCTTGCATTTTCAAAGGAACTTCGAAAACAGAAGGTACGTCGATTGACTGGAAAACGGCAGACGGATCGACATTACAGAATAACGCGACTTTACGTCTTACATCGGCAGTAAGCTCATGCTCAGTACGTAAAACCAGAATATCCGGCTGGATGCCAACTTCCTGCAGGTGTTTTACCGAATGTTGTGTCGGTTTGGTTTTTAGTTCTTTGGCAGCTGCGATATAAGGAACATAAGTAAGGTGAATTACCATGCAATTTTTACCTAATTCCCATTTCAGCTGACGAACGCTTTCAAGGAAAGGTAAAGACTCGATATCCCCCACAGTACCCCCGATTTCAGTAATGACAAAGTCGAACTGGTTTTTGGTTCCCAGTAATTTGACATTGCGTTTGATTTCATCGGTGATATGTGGGATAATTTGTACGGTTTTACCCAAATAATCTCCTTTACGTTCTTTTTGTATTACGTTTTGATAGATTCTTCCCGTAGTGATATTGTTCGCACGAGTCGTTTCGACATTTGTAAAACGCTCATAGTGTCCCAAATCGAGGTCAGCTTCATGACCGTCTACTGTAACATAACATTCACCATGCTCATAAGGATTCAATGTGCCTGGATCGATGTTGATATAAGGATCGAATTTTTGAATGGTGACACGATAGCCACGGGCTTGAAGAAGTTTAGCCAGAGAAGCAGAGATAATACCTTTACCTAAAGAAGAGGTAACGCCTCCAGTAACGAAAATGTACTTGGTTTCCACTAATATGATAGTTTTAAAAAGATTACTACAATACAGATTGCACTGGAAGACAAAAGTAGAAAAAAAAACTGACATTCATGCCCGTTCGTTCGTTTTGTAGCTTTAGATTCAGGGTGAAAATCTTTGAAAAATAATTAATTCGAAAATTAAACCAGAGAGTTAAAGCTTTATTATTTATTTTTGCGTTGATTCAGATAATTAGTTTTTATTATGCGCAAAAATGGTTGGTATTTAAAGGGGATATTCTATTTTTTAATTTTAGTCACTTTGATGAATAGCAAAATATATGCTATTCAAAATCAGAATGCAGATCCTGTTTTGCAGACGGATGACATTCAGCTCTGTGAAGAAGCAAAGTTGTTGATAGCGGATACTCTACGGTTCCATTCCCGATATGACAGCCTGGCTATTATGAATAATCTTTTACCCGAGTCCGGCTATAATTCGATTTATCTCTTACCGTTGACGTTTTATGGCAAGGTATCTCCTGCTGATTTCAAAGTCAGGAAAGATACTGCGACAAAAAAGATGATCGACTATAGTTATATGACTCCCATAAAATGGCTTCAGAAAGAGATTTACATTGATTCACTCCGTGAGGCTGCATTTTCTAAATACATGGCGACTCACCCGTTTTTGATCGAATATGATTGGTTTAATTTACCCGATGCACCTAAGAAGGAAAAACTAGCCGGGGTGATCGAGCGTGAGTTCTTTAAGATTACGGCTCCTGAAATCAATGCCGGATCGCTTTCTGTCGGATTGCCAAAAGCGGATAAGTGGCAAAGTCGGATATCGAGTTCGATCCAATTCAGTCAAAACTATGTGTCGGAGAACTGGTATCAGGGAGGAGAGAGCAATATCAATATATTGAGTTTGCAGGCATTTCGTTTAAAAAAATACGATGAAACCAAACGAACTGATTTTGAATTTAACCTGGATTTAAAAACAGGGTTTTATACAACTCCCAGCGATACGATGCGAGCTTTTCGTGTGAATGATAACTTATTCCAACTTACAACAAAATATGGAATTCGGGCTTTTGAAAAGTGGTATTATACTGGGTCTTTATTGTTTAAAACTCAGGTCTTTAATAATTATAAGGCAAATACGAACGATCTCCTTGCCCAATTCCTTTCACCAGCGGAGCTGAACTTAAGTATCGGTATGGATTATAAATTCGAGAATCAACGTAAGAATTTTGTTTGGTCTTTGCTGATAGCACCTTTGGCTTATAATTTGAAGTATGTGGCGAATATAAAAGAGATTGATGAAACCCGTTTTGGTATTGATGCTGGAAAACATGCGTTGAATCAGGTCGGTTCTTCAATCACAAATGGATTTGAATGGAAAATTACACGCAATATTTCATGGAATTCACGTTTGTTCCTTTTCTCGAACTACCATAAGTCGCAAGGGGATTTTGAGAATACTTTTAATTTTTCTATTAATCGTTTTTTCTCAACACGAATTTCATTGCATTTGCGTTATGATGATGATATTAAGGATGATCAGGATCTTTTGCAGTTTAAGGAGTTACTGAGTTTCGGATTTAATTATGTTTGGTAATTCTGATTGCGTTAATATGTGTAATTGGCAATGAATCAATGTTCTACGTCGCTTATATAACGATTGTGTTATTTAAAGAATCGTTTCATTGGTAAAAAAATAGGCTGTCTAAAAATACATAGTTTTTAGGTAGCCTATCTTGTTATCATCCGGCGCTGATAGTCTTTTATTTTCCTTATGAATCTTTTGGATGGAGTTCATTGAGAATCGATCTGTCTCTCTTCGGGGTATGATCCGTCTCTCAGTGAGGTTCAATCCGTCTCTCAGTGACATCCGGATTGGATCTCACTGAGAGACGGGGTGGATCTCCTCGGGTGTCGTTTGTTTTATCCCTGTTTAAATTTATAAGTATTAGGCATAAAATTCAGAAGATAAAGCCGGTATTGTAAATTGAGCATTCTGCTTATTATCGGATTCCGAAAAAATAACACAAAACAGGCTGTCTGAAATATTCAAAAGAATGATTCAGACAGCCTGTTTTAATATCAGAGAAGTTTGTTACACAACAAAAGGAATTATTCGACTTCTTTTAATTTATTGGCCATTGAAACGGCGAGTTTGCGACATTCTGTAAAGAGTTCATGATGCAATGAATACCGTTGACTGATTACAGGGTGGACATTTTTCCATTTCATTTCTTCGGCAAATCCGGCTAAAGTATTAATCGGTGCGCTTCCCCATGCATAGGTGCCGAAAGAAGCATAAAGTCGATCTTTAATATCTCTTGAACGAATGGCATTCATCAATGCCTGCATCGGTGGATAAACCGTATTGTTGTAAACGGGAGCTCCAAGAATCAGGGCATTATGATCGAAGATATCTGATAAGATGTAGGATATATCGGTTACTCCCGTATCCCATAATTTAATGCGCTGTACACCCTGTGCCGATAATTCTTCTGCAATCTTTTCGGCCAAAAGTGCTGTGTTGCCATACATGCTTCCATAAGCGATCACTACTCCGGGTTCGGCTTTGTATAAACTATATTGGTTATAATAGTTAATGGTTTCACGAATGTATTTTTTCCATACCGGGCCGTGGGTCGAACAGATCATAGAGATTGGCAGGTTATTCAGCTTCTTAAGTGCATTTTGAACAGGTACTCCATATTTTCCCACAATAGAGGCATAATAGCGTCTCATTTCCGACCAGTAACCGTCAATAACCATATCTTCATCGACAATGGCTCCGTTGAGAGCTCCGAATCCGCCAAAGGCATCTCCGGAAAAAAGTGTTTGAGTGGTTTCGTCATAGGTCATCATTGTTTCAGGCCAATGCACCATTGGTGTCATAAAGAAACGCAACCGGTGAGAGCCGGTATCCAGCACGTCATTGTCCTTTATTTCCAAGGCATTCGTATGGACATCATAAAATCCCTGAACCATGGCCATCGTTTTGGCATTACCTACCAGCGTCATTTTTGGATATTTTGCCAGTAAACTACGAATTGCACCCGAATGGTCAGGTTCCATGTGGTTGATTATCAAGTAGTCTATTTCTCTGTCACCAAGCATTTCCTGTAATTTTAAGGCATGATGGGGGTGAAGAGCTGCATCGGAAGCATCGATGAGAACGACTTTCTGGTCTATTATCAAATAAGAGTTATAAGATATTCCCTGGGGAATGGGCCATAATGATTCAAAGGGTTTAACAGTGCGTTCGTTTACGCCTGTGTAAAAAATACCCGGAGCTATTTGTGTATGCATAGTCAATAATTTTGGAATTAAAGATAACAAACCACATAACGAATTCAGATGAAAACTAAACTTATTCTCAAGATTTGTTTTTATTTAAACAATCGATGAGATTAATGGTTTAATAATCATTCTCAATCCATCGTGTAGTTTGTAGCATGAGGTTTTCTTTCTTATTTCATTCCAAAATCGTACTCTTCGAGTTCTTCCCGGTTCGGGTACATATCGTCCCAGATATTATCTGAGTCATGTTTGTTTATAAAGTATGATCGGAATCCCTTACGGTCTGTGTATCCCATTTCATCACACCATTCTTTATAATTTTTTTTCAACGCAGGATCACCTTCAATTTCTTCTCTGAAATTATCTTCCGCTAATTCCAGATCTTGACATTGTGAAAAATGATATTCAAACAATTCGGTAATTTCCATGATGGTAAGCGATTTAATGTGATTTGACTGATATGTTTCAGTAAAAACGATTATTCAGTGGGTTTCAGTATTAGCTGTTTGCAAAAATAAAATAATTTGTTACAAATCCAACTATCGGAGAAAAATGTTTCCCGAAATGTCGGATTTGTAACCGGATTATTTATTTTGGATTGCTCAAGATCAGATAATAATACTGATCATTTTCAAAAGCTTGTTCTACGAATAATCCCATTTCTTCAAATTTGCTTTTTTGATTTTCAGCGGATAATAGTAAAGAGTTTTGTAACCTCTCATCTTTGTGCGTATGAAGATGATTCAGATAAGAGCGACTCTGATCATGCGCAATCATGAGTTTTCCCCCCGGCTTCAGAGCATGCATTAACCTGCTGATTGTATTTGCTTTATTCTTAATATGGGGATAAACCGAAAATAAGATGATCTTATCGTATTTGTCGATCAATGGGGCCGATTCGATATCCATTACCTGGAAATTTACTTTTTTGTTTTGAGCAAATTTTTTCTTGGCTTCCCGGATCATCTCAACGGATATGTCAACGGCTGTAATCTCACTATCCGGACTCAATTTTTCCAGGTAGGGTATTAAAACTCCGGTTCCTGTGCCTATATCAAGGATTTTATCACCTGTCTTTACTTCAAGCTGGTTGAGCAAAAAGTTAATCTTATCCGGATTAGGGTGATTGATCTCATCCCATTTCGATGCTTTTTCATCGAAAAAGGCGCGTTGCGTACATTGAGGTTGAATAGCGTCCAATGACTCAAGGATCCATTCACACCAGGTATCCATCCCCTCTCCTGTAGTCGCACTTACTTCGAATAACTGAAGTTGAGGGTTTACCTTCAAAATGTTTTTCTTTAAAGTGGCAATATCAGCCTGAAGATAGGGTAGCAGGTCAATTTTGTTTATTACGCAGATATCTGATTCATAAAACATCTGCGGGTACTTAAGGGGTTTGTCATCACCCTCTGTTGTACTGATGATAACTACTTTTTTATTTTCTCCTAATGCAAACATTGCCGGACAAACCAGATTGCCCACATTTTCGATAAACAATACGGATCCGTTATCCGGATTTAATTTTAAAACCGCATTATAAACCATTTCAGATTCCAGATGGCAACCGCTGCCAGTGTTTATCTGAATGGCAGGAATACCGCAATTCCTGATTCTGTCGGCATCATTGCTGGTTTGCTGATCACCTTCTATTACATAAAGATAAATCCCGCCAGCCAGTTTTTGGATTGTTTTTTCCAAAAGTGTCGTTTTACCGGAGCCGGGAGAGCTCATCAGGTTTAGAGCAAAAATATTACGAGCTGCAAAATACCCTTTTACACGTTCGGCAATGGTATTGTTATGACTCAGGATATCTTGCTCAATGATGATTTTACCTTTATTTTCAGGTGTGTTTTCAAGATGATGATCATGTTCATGATGATCATGTTCATGATGGTGATGGTGATGGTGATGTTCGCCGGGGCCACATCCGCAAGAGCTACACATAATACAAGTTATTAGTCGATTAATATTGATTTTAGTCTGAGTTCCTTTCCGGCGATAAGTTCTTTATGGCCAGAATCACATGCCGGACAAAGGGCAAGTAGATCTGAAACTTCAAATTCCGTCAGACAGGAGTTGCACCTGCACTTTCCGGGGATAGAATTAATTTGGATTCGACAACCTTCGAGTTCCGTTCCGCGGATTACCGATTGCAGTACAAAACTTAATGATTCCAGATCAACTCCGGCAAATTTTCCAATTTCGATTTCGATTTCAGTCACAAGTTTTGCCTGATTGGCTCTTGCTTGTTGTTGAGCCAGATCAACTATGCCTAAAGCTATTGATAGTTCATGCATGATTTTTTTTTCTTAAAGCCGCAGCTATTGATAACTGTCCCAATGCGATTCCACCGTCGTTCACCGGATATTTTTTAGAAGATACAGGAATCAATCCTTCCTTAAATAGCCGTTTTTCGATACTGGTCAAAAGCCGGGAATTTTGAAAACACCCGCCAGACAAAACAATTTCTTTGGGTAAGGATTTCTCCTTGCGGATTTGTTTAATTTGGGTTATCACTTGTTTTACGAATGTGTTGTGAAATTTTGCAGCGATTAATTCTGGTTTAAATCCCATGCGAATCTCTTTAGTCAACTCTTCGAACATTGGCAGGTTACTAAGAGGATTTCTTTCATCAATAGGATATAAAAGCGAATAATTGTCCTTGCTCAAATGTTCAAGTTTTAAGGGAGCCTGGGCTTGATATCCGGCTTTGTCACAACACCCCAGTAGGGATGAGACAGCATCAAATATTCTGCCGGCCCCACAACTTTCGGGTGAATTTATTTTTTTGTCTATCATCTTGCGGATCAGCTCTATTTCGGTATGATGATTATCCATCAGTTCTGAGGGAATCGGCAGGTGGTAGTGATCCAAAAAAGCGACTGCCATACGCCATGGTTCTTTTACCGCTTTGTCGCCTCCGGGCAGCGGAATATAATCAAAATGAGCACAACGCTCAAATTCGTAATGATCGCAGATCATAAACTCTCCACCCCAAATTTTCCCATCCGTACCATATCCTGTTCCGTCTAGTACTACAGCAAGATGTTTTCCGCGAAGGTGATTTTCTTCCATGCAGGCAACAGCATGAGCATGATGGTGTTGTATCGCATACAGGGGGAGTTGATATTCGCTAGCAAATAGCCGTGCTTTGCGTGTTGAGAAATAATCGGGGTGTAAATCACAGGCGATATGAGTTGGTGTAAATCGAAATAATTTTTGAAATCGATCGATGCTTTCTTCATAAAAATCAAGCGTCTCTTTGTTTTTCAAATCTCCGATATACTGACTCATGATAGCTTCATTCTCTTTCCCCAACGCGAATGTGTTGACTTTTTCCGCACCCAACGCAAGGATTCCTTCAAGATAAAATGTTGATCGATGGGACGTGGGGACAAATCCCCTGGACCGACGTATGATTCTTGGGATATCATTTATAACCTGGACGATCGAATCGTCAGTCCGGTTTACGATTTCTCTGTTATGGTCGATCTGTAGCGAACAAAATGGTAAAAGTTTTTTTTCCGCTTCCTGATTATCGATTATAATCGGTTCATCAGATAAATTACCACTTGTAAATACCAGTGCGTCTGTATTTAAATGGTTGAAAAGTAAATAATGAGCTGGTAAATAGGGAAGCATGACACCAACTGTTTTCAAGCCGTCATGGATATTCGGATCCATTTGGGTATGTAGGTTCAATAAAACGATTGGTCGTTGCCAGGAAGAAAGTACGTTTTTTTCATTTTCAGAAATCCGTGCGAAACAGGACGCTTTTTCAATGGTTCTGAACATCAGAGCAAAGGGTTTTTTGTCTCGTTGCTTTATTTTCCTTAATGTTTTTATAGCTTGAGGATTGAAAGCATCGCAAATCAGATTGTATCCACCCAGTCCTTTTAGGGAGATGATTTCGCCGGCAGAAATTCTTTTGGCTAAGGATTGAAATATTTTTTCAGCAGATGCGTATCGGTACTGCAACGAATTACCCTTTTTGGGTTTTGTCAGGTAATAAGACGGGCCGCAATTGTTGCATGCAGTGGGCTGTGCATGAAAACGACGGTCTGTTATCAGCGTATATTCTTTATAACAATCAGGGCACATGGTAAACTGGTCCATAGAAGTGCTTGCTCTGTCATATGGGAGTTCTTTTATGATGGTAAAGCGGGGCCCGCAATTCGTACAGTTGATAAATGGATAGTTGATTCGGTTTTGTTGTGTCTCCATTTCCTGTAAACACTGTTCACAAACTGCGATATCGGGAGAAATAGACGTGACATTTTCTGAAATATTCTGACTCTTTACGATCGAAAATTTATTTCTGTAGGGTATTCTGTCTT
>JBOFCW010000109.1:0-12621 GCA_051646395.1 Bacteroidales bacterium | reverse complement strand
CTGCTTCCAGCGTAATCAGTTCGTAAGGCTTATTCTGCAGCTTTTCAAGAATGGGAAAACAGGTTTCCGCGGTGTGATTGTCTGCCAAAAGGTATAGTTTGTCGAATTTCGTCTGATCGATCAGGGTAGATAAAGAGGTGTCGATATCGTTTGTGAAAATTATTTGCTGTTCCATAATGTTCTTGTTTTCTCTACGAATATAACCGATTTTTATAAATCCGCCTGCGGTTGATGTGCTTGTTCTTAACTATTTATTGACTTCATGTATCGCTTTGAGTAACTCTTCGAAACGATCATTCAACTCTTCCATTCCCGATAATACGATGTCGGCGCCTTCGGCATAGAGCTGACTGGCCGGGATGGGGCCGGTGTTGACGGCAATGGTAAAGATGCCGGCAGCTACTGCCGAACGAACGCCCAGAGGAGCGTTTTCGATTACGATCGCTTCATTGGCGAGCGACGCTGTTTTTTTTAATCCTCGTAAATAGGGTTCCGGATGTGGTTTTCCCTTGTCGACATCCAATGCGGTAACCATTCGTTCGCGAATGAAGATGCCCGGGAAATTGTGGCTTAACTTGTCGAGTAGGGTGGCTTGCCCTGATCCGGTAACAAGTACGGGAATGTAGTTTGCCAAAACGGTTTTGCGAAGTACCTCGGATGCACCTTTCATGATAGGAGCGGGGCCATGATCCGAGAAATATTTGGTTTTTTGTGCATACACACGTTTGTTCTCTTCATCGGTCGACGGGCGTCCGAAGCCTCTTTCGAATAACTGGCAAATTGTTTGTCTGCCCGTTTGACCTTCGTATTGGTAAAATTCGTCGGCGTGACATGCTATGCCCAGTTCTTTTACCGTTTTCTCCCAGGATGAAGCGTGAGCCGGCATAGAGTCATACAGAACCCCGTCCATATCGAAAAGGATCGTTTTTACCGGAAAGGAATCATAATGGTTGCGTTTCAGGTAGTTTTTTATGCTTGTGATAAATTCCATTGTGATAAAGTTATGGGTATCTGAAATCAATGTAAAAATAGAATATCGAGATATGAAAACTCCGGAATAATTCTGACGGGTCAGAGCTTATTCCGGAGTTTTTCAAAGTTGTTATATAATCAATCAGATACGGGCTTTGATGGCTTCTGTATCTGCTTCAAAACCGGGTTTTTCAAGTAGAGCGAACATATTTTTCTTATATGCTTCTACTCCGGGCTGGTCGAACGGATTAACTTCAAGCAGATAACCGCTGATACCGCAAGCGCGCTCGAAGAAGTAAATCATCTGTCCCAGGTTGTATTCGTCGATTTTTTCGATAGCGATTTTCATAACCGGAACGCCTCCGTCAACATGGGCAAGGATGGTTCCTAATTCGGCCATCTTATTGACTTCATCCACGCGTTTGCCTGCAAGGAAGTTCAGACCGTCGAGGTTTTCAGGATCGGTCGGGATAGTCATGGTTTTATTCGGTTCTTCTACCGAAATAACGGTTTCGAAAATGGTGCGTTCACCATCCTGAATCCATTGCCCCATAGAATGAAGATCGGTTGTGAAATCGACTGCGGCAGGGAAGATCCCTTTGTTGTCTTTTCCTTCGCTTTCACCATAAAGCTGTTTCCACCATTCGCCGAAATAATGAAGTTTCGGATGGAAGTTTACCAGGATCTCTATTTTTTTTCCGTCGCGATAAAGCGCATTTCGCGTAGCGGCATATTTTTCGGCCGGGTTTTCATCAAAGACAACGGATAGTCCGGTTGCTTTTTCCATGTCTGCCGCACCTTTAACCAAAGCAGCGATATCATATCCGGCTACAGCGATCGGAAGCAATCCAACGGGAGTCAAAACTGAGAAACGACCTCCTACATCATCCGGAATGATAAATGTTTTATATCCTTCCTGATCGGCCAATGTACGTAAAGCCCCGCGTTGAGCATCGGTAACGGCGATAATACGATCTTTAGAAGCCCCTTTGCCGATTTGTTCTTCCAGCATTTTTTTCAGAATACGGAATGCGATAGCCGGTTCTGTAGTCGTACCGGATTTGGAAATGTTGATCAAACCGAACTGTTTTCCTTTCAGGAAGGATGTTAGTTCAACAAGATAATCTTCTCCGATATTTTGGCCGGCATAAAGTATAACCGGATTTTTACGATTCGTTTTCAAATAGTCAAAACTGTTATTCATCGCGTCGATAACAGCTTTTGCTCCAAGGTAACTTCCTCCGATACCGATTACTACGACTACCTCACATTTTGACCGGAGTTGTGCGGCAGCAGCATTGATCTCGTCGATATGTCCGGCTGTTATTGAAGAAGGTAGATGTACCCAGCCTAAAAAGTCATGTCCTTTACCCTGTTTGCTTTCAAGTAGGGCATTGCACTCCTTTGTAGCTTCAGCCATATTCTGAATCTGGTGCAAGCTTGCAAAAGGAAGTACTTTTTCAATGGAAAGTTTCATTTGTGTAATTGGTTTTATGGTTTCATAGGGAATGATTGACATTCCTGATAAAAAGATTAACGTTTTGCTATGTCAGCAAAGTGTATGTTTCATTCATACCCGATAAAGGTAAAAACTCTTCTTTATAATAACAAACAAAAGCAGAGAACGGAAGTTCTCTGCTTTCATATTTTATCGTAGAGCTTCCGTAAGAAGTTTGATCTCTACATAAGGTGACATTTTTTTGTACAGGATATTATAGACAGCATCCAAAATAGGCATATGTACATTGTATTGCTGATTAATCTCCTTGATACATTTGGTTCCGTAATATCCTTCGGCAATCATCTCCATCTCTATCTGGGCGGATTTGACAGAATATCCCTTTCCGACCATCGTACCGAACATGTGGTTGCGGCTGAATTTGGAATATGCTGTAACCAGAAGGTCTCCAAGATAAACCGAATCGGTTATGTTGCGATCCATCGGATCGGCGGCATTGACAAATCGGTTTAATTCCTGAATGGCATTCGAAACCAGAACGGCCTGAAAGTTGTCTCCGTATTTCAGACCACTGCAAATACCTGCTGCGATAGCATAAACGTTTTTAAGAACAGAACCGTATTCGATTCCGGCTACATCTTTTGACGTACAGGTGTTTACATAATGGCTTTTCAGAAAATCAGCGAATACATTGGCTTTGTCCGTATCGTTGCAACCAACTGTCAGATAAGATAAACGCTCGTAAGCAATCTCTTCCGCATGGCACGGACCACCCAGCACCGCTAAGTTTTCGTTGGGAACCTGATAGAATTTCTTCAGATATTCCGATATAATCAGATTTTCATCAGGAACAATCCCCTTTATAGATGTAACGATAAACTTATCAGATATTTTCACCTTAAGTTTCTTTAAATGAAGCTTTAGGTAAGGTGAAGGAGTAACAAAGATAAGCGTATCTGATTTTTTTACAATCTCATTGAGATTTGAGCTGAAAAAGATACGGTTTATATCAAATTTCACGCTTGAAAGATACGCCGGATTATGGCCTAATTGACGGAACTCTTCGATTCTGTCATTTCGACGCATGTACCAGTTAATCTTGTCGGTATTGGTCAGAACCATCTTGGCGATAGCTGTAGCCCAGCTTCCTCCACCGATAATCGCTATTCGTCCCGGCAATTTCATCTGAATAATTATTAATTAAGAAAAAAGTGGACTCAAACTTACTTTACGTTGTTTATCCAAACTGTAACTTCATCCAGAGTCGGATTGTTCAACTCAAGTTTATATTTTTTGTTAAGTCCGCAAAGTTCCTGATGCAGTTTGTTCGGCTGAATATCAATCAGTGCTTCAACAGTCAGATAACCTGCTTTTTGAATAACAGCAACCCATTCTTCGTTGATACCACAAGCTGTATATTTGGCCGGAGCATCTTTCTTAACTGTTTTTTCAGGTCGCATCTGAGGGAAGAATAAAACCTCCTGAATTGTTGTTTGTCCTGTCAAAAGCATTACCAATCTGTCCATACCGATACCCATACCCGAAGTAGGAGGCATACCGTATTCAAGAGCGCGTACGAAATCCGTGTCGATAAACATCGCTTCATCATCTCCTTTTTCACTCAGGCGAAGCTGATCCTGGAAACGACCAAGCTGATCGATCGGGTCGTTCAACTCAGAATAAGCATTACACAATTCTTTTCCGTTGACCATCAATTCGAAACGTTCTGTCAGTTCAGGGTTTGTGCGGTGACGTTTACAAAGAGGAGACATTTCGATCGGATAGTCTGTAATGAAGGTTGGCTGAATGTAGTTCCCTTCGCATTTTTCTCCGAAGATCTCATCGATCAGTTTACCTTTACCCATGGTTTCATCCACTTCGATGTTCAACTGACGGCAAGCGTCACGAAGCTGATCCTCGTTCATTCCGGTGATATCAATGCCGGTAAAGTCAAGAATAGCCTGTGTCATAGTTTTGCGAGCGAATGGAGCTTTGAAGCTGATCGTGTTGTCTCCGACCTTAACATCGGTTGTCCCGTTCACATCCAGACAAATCTTCTCAAGCATGTTTTCCGTAAATTCCATCATCCAGTTGTAATCCTTGTAGGAAACATAGATTTCCATACAGGTAAACTCCGGATTGTGGGTACGGTCCATACCTTCGTTTCGGAAGTTCTTCGAGAATTCGTAAACACCTTCGAAACCACCGACGATCAGACGTTTCAAATAAAGCTCATTTGCGATACGAAGATATAAAGGGATATCCAGAGCATTGTGATGCGTAATGAACGGACGTGCCGAAGCACCACCCGGAATAGACTGAAGAACAGGTGTCTCCACTTCCATGTAACCTTTTGCGTTGAAATAATCACGCATTGAGGTATATATCTTATTGCGTTTGATGAAGATATCTTTTACACCTTCGTTAACAACAAGATCGACGTAACGTTGGCGATAGCGCATTTCAGGATCTTCGAATGCATCGTAGGCCACGCCGTCTTTGTATTTAACAATCGGTAGTGGTTTAATAGATTTCGAAAGAATCGTGATTTCTTGCGCATGGATAGAGATTTCACCCATTTGCGTACGGAACACGTAACCTTTGATTCCGATGAAATCGCCGATGTCCATTAGCTTTTTGAAAACGACGTTATACAGGTCCTTGTTTTCATCCGGACAAATATCATCGCGCGATATGTAAACCTGGATACGCCCTTCCGAGTCTTGTAACTCAATGAAAGAGGCTTTACCCATGATTCGGCGGCTCATGATGCGTCCCGCTACACTTACTTCGCGCGGAGCTTCCTGCTCATCACTGAAGTTTTCTTTTATCTCGTTCGAATATCCATTTACCACATATTCAGCAGCAGGATATGGCTCGATGCCCAGTTTGCGTAATTCCTCCAAAGAGTTTCTTCTTACGATCTCCTGTTCGCTTAATTCCAATAGATTCATTTATGTAAACTATTTTGCAAATTTCTTGCAAAACTACAAAACTTTACTCTAAATTGTTGTGTTTTACGGGTGAAATTATAATAATGTGAAGTTTCTTTTAGTTCATTTCGAGCTTTTCTGTCAGGCTACTCATCGAGGCAATGTCTTGAAGTGCATATCGATCAAGGATTGCAATCTCCTTCATATCGTAGTCGATGACTTTATTCTCTCTAAGCTCATTGAGGGCATAAAGGAATACGGTTCTCTGAACTCCAAAGAATGTATAAAGATCTTTTTGTTTACAGATTACCCGGATATTACTTCCTTTACGGCTGGTAAAGTTCAGGATCCATCCAGCTAGTTTTTCTTTCATGTCTCCAGATGTGAAACATGAAAAATTGTCGAATGATCTTTGTGAACAATAAGATGTGATATTGAGCATATTCATCAGAAAAATCTCTTCATTCTGCATCATGATAATAAAATCTTTTTTATCCATCTGCATAATTCCTGTCTCCTCGACAGCAAAGATATCATAAGGGTAATGTGTGTTCGCTCCAAAAAGAAAATTTGGCGCGATTACATTCGGTGCTTTAAATTCTTCTGTAATTTTAATTTTACCGTTATAGTTGACCATCTCCGTCCTGATTTTCCCAGATATGAGAAATTTCATGTGTGTGCAGGGTTCATTTGCCGAGATGATTTTTGTGTTGGCCGGGTATTTTAAAAAATGAAATTTCGTTTTTTCTATTAATTCCGAAAAACGATTTCTGCTTATTCCTTGAAAAAGAGGTAGTTGTAATAATAATTCGTACATATCATTCATGATATTTAGATTTTGGTGTGAATTTAATTTAACTGCAGTGTTTTTAATCCGTAAAACTATCTAAAAATCTTTGGTAGTATTATTTAAATTGTTTTTTATTAACTTTGGGCAATATACAAAATAATTCAAAAATACATGTCGTTTAATTTTAATTTTCAGGAAACCATAAGTGCTTTTATGGTATTATTCGCTGTAATTGATATTACAGGATTGACTCCCATACTGATGGATCTCGAAAGAAAGAGTGGTCCCGTATCAGCAGAAAAGGCTGCCGGATATTCGTTGTTTACGCTGGTAGCTTTTTTGTTTTTAGGGGATTTGTTACTTAAACTTTTTGGTGTGGATATATCCTCTTTTGCTGTGGCCGGAGCGTTGATTATCTTTGTGATGGCAATTGAAATGATTCTTGGTATCGAGATTTTTAAGTTTGATGGTCCGGCGGGTTCGACAACGATTATTCCCGTCGTTTTTCCATTCATTGCGGGGGCAGGGTCTTTTACGACACTCCTTTCTTTAAGAGCAGAATATGATGTGTTGAATATTCTGATCGCTCTGGTGTTAAATATTTTGGTCGTTTATATCGTAATTAAAAAGTTAAATTTATTGGAACGGATCCTTGGGAATGGAGGTATTTATGTGTTGCGTAAGTTTTTCGGAATTATTTTGCTTGCCATTTCTGTAAAGCTTTTTACTTCGAATCTGGCTTCGCTGCTTGCCTCTTTTCAAAGTCTGAATCCTGCGAATTGATTTGATTATCCGTATATTCATTTTTGACCTCTGTTTGATCCTCTTCTTCATCTTCATCTTCAGGAACAGGATCAGGCAGAGGTCCTTTTTTTCTAAATAGGATAGCGGCAATCAGCCCGGTTACGGCTCCGCTCAAATGGCCTTCCCACGAAACGGAAGGATCGATTATTTCTGCAACGGGAAACATGTTCCATACCAGACTGCCATAAATAAATACTGTAATTAGTGAGATGGCAGCTAATCGTGTGTTTTTACGAAATACGCCACTGAAAAACAAGAAAAAGGCAAGACCGTAAATTAATCCGGATGCCCCGATATGATAGGCCTCACGTCCGAATATCCAGGTTAAAATTCCGCTTCCGATCCAGATCGTCAGAAATACGGCGTTAGCAATATCTTTATAAAAATAATATAAGAACCATCCTAATATCAGTAGGGCCGGAGTGTTGGCCAGGAGATGCTTTGCGTTTTGATGTAATAAAACCGAAAAAAGAATCCCTTTCAATCCGCTTGTTTTTCCGGGATAAATTCCCCAATCTGACCAATTTACATCTAAACCCCATTGAATGAAGGTTAACATCCATAAAATTAGAATGAAAAGTAAAATCGGAATCAACGAATAGAGATATCGTTTGTTGTTAGTTGTATTCATACAGACCGAATGAGTTTTATTTAAAAAAACAGATCTATCCGGCATACTTTAAAAGCAGATCCGGAATAAAGATGACATTTCCCTGTAAATATACTTTTAAGCATTGTAATGGTAAAGATTTTTTTTATATTTGACTAGGTGTTTGCTAATTAATGCTAATAGCAAAACCTGGCTTCTTTAATATTGTTGAATATGAGCTATTTAAAGTTTGATAAAAACTTATTGATCAACCTTGAACAATCCTTGCCTCTTGAAATACTTCGCACAAACAAATCCGGAGCATATCACTGCACGAGTGTCGTAGGTTGCAATACACGTAAATATCATGGATTACTGGTCATGCCCGTTCCCGGGTTGGACGACGATAATCATGTTATGCTTTCCTCTCTCGATGAAACGGTGATCCAGCGTGGAGCAGAGTTCAATCTGGGGATTCATAAATACGGAGGAGATAATTTCTTCCCGAAAGGACATAAGTATATCCGCGAATTCAATTGCGATAATACACCACGGATGATTTACCGCGTGGGAGGAGTCGTTTTGGCAAAAGAAAAAGTATTCATCTCACATGAAAACCGAATCTTAATCAAATACACATTGCTTGAGGCGCATTCTCCCACAACGCTTCGTTTACGACCTTTTCTGGCATTTCGCAATGTAAATCAACTTACCTATGAGAATGATAAGGTAGATAAATCATTTGAGGTAGTTGAAAACGGAATACGTTCTTGTTTATACGAGGGATATCCGGGAGTATATATGCAAATGAACAAAGTGAATGAATTTGTGTCGGTTCCGGATTGGTATCGTGGAATAGAATACATCAAAGAGCAAGAGCGCGGGTATGATTATAAAGAAGATCTTTACGTGCCTGGTTATTTCGAGGTGACGATTGCCAAAGGAGAGGAAATCATTTTTTCGGCGGGAGAATCAGTTGTTTCAACCAAGTCGTTGAAAGGGATGTTTACCAAAGAAGTCAATTCGCGCACACCCCGTTCGAGTTTTTATAATTGTCTGAAAAATTCGGCAGAGCAATTCTATAATAAAAAAGGCAGAAATCAATTTCTGCTGGCCGGATATCCCTGGTTTCATGTTCGGGCACGGGATACGTTTGTCGCTTTGCCCGGCACTACGCTGGCTATCGGAGAACAAAAACAGTTTGAGTTGATCATGGACTCTGCGGCACATGCACTTCGTATGTTTATGGATCAGCATCAATCGCATGCCGTTATAAAAGAGGTGGATGCTCCGGATGTTTTGCTTTGGGCTACGTGGACCATTCAGCAATATGCAAGATTTACATCTGTTTCCCAATGTCGTGAAAAATATGGAACCTTACTGCTTAAAATAATCAATTTTATTCTGCACGGAAAGCATCCGAATCTGTTTCCGCATCAAAGCGGATTGCTTTATACCTATGGGGCAGAGAAGGCTGTGTCCTGGATGAATGCGATGGAAGATGGCCGTCCGGTTACTCCGCGCAGTGGCTATTTGGTAGAGTTTAATGCTTTGTGGTATAACGCACTCATGTTTACTTCTGCTGTTTTTCAGGAAACGGAATATGTACAAAGCTCCGAATTATTCACCAAAACGGCATCTAAAGCGGCTATTGCCTTCAGGGATACCTTTATGAATGAATATGGTTATTTATACGACTATGTAACCGGGGGCTATTCAGATTTGAGCGTACGTCCCAATATGCTATGGGCTCTTGCTCTCGACTATACCCCTTTGGAGAAAAGAGAACGTAAATCGGTGCTTGATGTGGTTACCCGCGAATTGCTGACACCGAAAGGAATTCGTTCGCTTAGCCCGAAATCGGGAGGGTATAATCCCTATTACGTAGGCAATCAGTCGCAGCGAAATTATGCATATCATCAGGGTACGGTCTGGCCCTGGCTGATGGGTGCTTATGCAGAAGCATACCTGAGGATTTTCGGACGGAGCGGATTGTCGTTTCTGGAGCGTAAAATGATTGGGTTTGAAGAGGAGATGTCCAACCATTGTGTTGCCACACTTTCCGAAGTTTATGATGGGAATCCTCCTTTTACAGGTCGGGGTGCTATCTCTACAGCGATGAATGTGGGTGAAATATTGCGTGTTTTAAATTTATTAGATACTTATAATCCTGATAAAATATGAAGGCTTTGATGTTCGGCTGGGAATTCCCGCCGCATATTTTGGGTGGGCTTGGAACAGCAAGTTACGGGCTGACAAAGGGAATGGCCCAATGTGGTGATATGGATATCACCTTCGTTATTCCTAAACCACATGGGGATGAGGATAAAAGCTTTGCCCGAATCATCGGAGCTACCAATACTCCCATCGTGTATCGGGATGTCGATTGGGATTATGTGCAGAAACGCTTCGGTTACTGTATGAATCCGGGGGAATATTTTGAGTTGCGTAATCATATATATGCGGATTTTAACTATTTGCATACGAATGATATGGGGTGCATCGAGTTTTCGGGCAGATATCCTGATAATCTTTTAGAAGAAATCAATAATTATTCGATTGTAGCAGGGGTGATAGCACGCACGGAGAAGTTTGATATCATTCATTCGCACGACTGGCTTACTTATCCTGCAGGGATTCACGCCAAACAAGTTACAGGGAAACCTTTGGTTATTCATGTTCATGCTACAGATTTCGATCGTAGCCGCGGGAATGTGAATCCACAGGTATTTGCTATTGAAAAGAACGGAATGGAATATGCGGATCATATTATCACGGTAAGTGATCTGACACGTCGTACTGTAATTGATAAATATGGCATAGATCCGGCTAAAGTTACTACGGTTCATAATGCGGTAGAGCCGCTAAGTCCGGAGATATTGAAGATTTCGGCTCAACGGGGCACGGAAGACAAAGTGATTACGTTTCTTGGTCGTATTACTATGCAGAAGGGGCCTGAATATTTTGTTGAGGCAGCTGCCAAAGTGCTGCAAAAAACCAAGCATGCACGTTTTGTGATGGCGGGTAGTGGGGATATGATGAATGAAATGATTCGCCTCGCAGCCAAGCGTAAGATTGCTGACCGTTTTCATTTTACTGGTTTTTTGAAAGGAAAACAAGTTTATGAAATGCTCAAAGCAAGTGATGTTTATGTGATGCCTTCCGTTTCGGAGCCATTCGGTATTTCTCCCCTGGAGGCGATGCAGGTAGGTGTACCGACGATTATTTCCAAACAATCCGGATGCGCCGAGATTTTACATCATGCCATAAAAGTGGACTACTGGGATATCGATGCGATGGCAGATGCGATGTATTCTATCATTACTTATCCTGCACTTTATCAGTTTATGAAAAACGAAGGGAAAGCAGAGGTGGATGAAATCAAATGGGAATATGCAGGTCGTAAAGTGATCGATATTTATAAACGTATCCTTGGGTGGTGACAGCGTCTTTTTGTGATACGCATTCAATAGTAGTATACATTAATGTCAAAAATTAAATTATATATAAATGAAAACCATCTGTTTTTATTTTCAGATTCACCAGCCTTTCCGCTTGAAACGTTACCGTTTTTTCGATATCGGCAGTGATCATTATTATTATGATGATTTCAATAATGAAGAGATCATAAAAGACATAGCGCGAAAATCGTACCTTCCTGCAAACCTGGTTTTGCTTGAGATGATTCGTAAATCGGAGGGAAAGTTTAAAGTGGCTTTTTCTATATCCGGTGTTGCGCTTGAACAGCTGGAGATTTATGTACCTGAGTTTTTCGATAGCATGCATGAGTTGGTCGCTACAGGGTGTGTGGAGTTTCTTTCGGAAACCTATTCGCATTCATTGTCGTCACTTACTGATCCGGTTGAATTTGAACGACAGGTGCGTATGCATGCGCAAAAGATCAATGATCTTTTCGGACAGACTCCTGTCATATTCCGCAATACGGAGTTGATTTATTCGGATGAGATAGCCGATCTTATCGCCCGAATGGGATATAAAGGTGTGATTACGGAAGGAGCCAAGCATATCTTGGGGTGGAAGAGTCCGAATTATGTTTACACTTCCGCTGTTTCTCCCGATTTGAAAATACTTTTGAAAAACTCCAAGCTCAGTGATGATGTCAGTTTCAATTTTTCGAAATACGATTGGGCTGAATATCCGCTTACGGCTGATAAGTTCATGAATTGGATTGCTTCACTTCCGGCCGGAGAGGATGTGATTAATATGTTTATGAATTATGAGGTACTCGGGTCGATGCAGCCTGCCGGTACCGGTATTTTCGAATTCATGAAAGCTCTTCCCCGGTTTGCGGAAGATCACCATATCGAATTTGCCACACCTTCGCAGACAATCGATAAATATCAATCAGCGGGTATTTTTTCTGTTACCCACCCTATATCATGGGCTGATGAAGAGCGCGATACAAGTGCGTGGCTGGGGAATGCGCTACAGAAAGATGCTTGCGAAAGATTGTATTCAGTTGCAGAGCGTGTGCGTCTGTGTCATGATCGACGTTTACTTCAGGATTGGGATTATCTCCAGAGTAGCGACCATTTCTATTATATGAGTACCAAACGAAAGTCGGATGGAGCTATGCATCGTTTGTTTAGTCCGTATGATTCGCCTTATGAGGCTTTTACCAACTATATGAACGTCTTGAGTGATTTTATCGTTCGCGTGCAACAACAGTATCCGGATACGATAGAAAACGAAGAGCTCAATGCATTGATCACAACGATACAGAATCAAAGTCTCGAAATCAAGCATCTGGAAGAAAAGCTGCAGAGAGCGAAAGCTACACTGGAACGTAATAAAAAGAGTGCCGCCAAAAAAGAGGTTGCAAAATCCAGACCAGAACAAGAAAAGTCGGATAAACATCCCTCCGGGAAATAGCCAAGAGGCATTGTTTTAATATAAAAAAAAGTCATCTTCTGCTTCAGAAGATGACTTTTTTAGTATATGTCGTACGTGTATTATTGATTGATTTTTAACGTATAGACCATGGTGGTTTTCTGCATGTTCTTTCCGCCTTTCAATGAAATACCTCCCGGAAGGAAGTAATTGGCAGTGCGTT
>JBOFCW010000082.1:0-6388 GCA_051646395.1 Bacteroidales bacterium | reverse complement strand
GCATCTTTCATCTGTGAGAGAACTGATTTCTAATCCAAGGGAGCGGCCGGTGGGTAACATGAATTGCCACAGTCCTGTGGCTCCCATCCTGGAACGTGCCGTAGGTTTTAGTGCGGACTCGATTACGGGAAGATATTTTAACTCGAGAGGCATTCCTTCCCGATCAAGTATTTCTTCGAAAATGGGGAAGTAGAAGTTGCCTAGTCCTAGCATATACTCTACCAGATTCCGCTTACGTTGTGTATAAAGATGGATGTAGGATCGAATGATTTGATTGAATGGCATTTCGATTACTGTCGGTAGTGCGCTTAGTCTGCTTATATATACAGAATCAGTGTATTCCGGGTTGTGGGAGTCGCTGACGCACGTTGAATCGGTATATGTATGATTGCTCAGGAACCAGTCGGCCAGTAGGGAATCGAGTTCGCTGCTTAGCCCCTCCGGGATAACGATTGAAGAATCTTGTATTGTGTCTTTTACAGAAAGATTCAATGCGGGTAGAGAATCATTTTCGATCTCCGGATTTGAGGGGATTGTATCATTGGCCGATAATGAGCAAAGTACAAACAGGGATGTCAACAATAGTAATGAACGCATGCTTAATAATTAAAATTTGATAGCACATTGAAGCCCCAGCGATGTGGAGTGAAATGTGTTTGGCTCAATGATGGCCGGTTGTAGCTTCATACTGATATCAGGAGAGATATCAAAATGATATAAAGAGGCATCTACATAAGCATCTACCATCGAAAGCAGATAAACGCCCAGCATGGAAATAATGCATAGGTCGCGGTTTCTGCGATAGGAGTCTTTTCTTCGTTTCAAAGCTCCCTCAAGCCAGGTTTTGTTGGATGGGTTTGATACATCGAATCCCGGGCGTACATAATCGAGGTAACTTTTGTTAGGATTGTCTTCTACCAGATCGCGATATGCATTGGCATATCCTTTATAGTATCGCTGGTTCCAGTTGTAGCCGTATGCCAATCCCAAAAATCCCCCGTAAATGATCGGTAGTTTCCAATATTTACGATTATAAATTTGACCGCCTCCTGGAATCAGAGCCGCATACCAGACGGCCTTCATCGGATCGGGGATAAACATAGGCGGATTGTCGGCTGTAATTTCTTCCGAAGCCGCGTCGTATTCTTTCACAACCAGCGGAACGCTGTCGTTAACGAAATACTCGTCCGTACCCTCTTTGATTTGAGCGTAAATTGAAGGCGTCGCACCTGCAAAAGCAATCAGAAAAAGAAAAAGTATTATTAGACTTCGTCTCACGTTGATAGTTTGATAATTGTAATTAAAACAGAAATCTTTGGTAAGCTTACTACTGAAGCTTATCAAAGATATCAAGAATTCGCTGAAGTTCTTCGTCTGATTTGAAAGGAATACTGATTTTACCTTTTCCATTGTCGCTGCAACTAAGCTGTACTTTACAACTGTATTGCGCTTTTTGCGTAAAGAATTTCGATAAATGATCTTTCAGTAAAACATATTCTTCAGACGAACGGGTTGTTGTTTGTTTTTCCGCCTTTGCTGTTTCCTGTGTCTCGCCTGCTAAAACGCTTTTGACCCGTTCTTCTACTTTCCTTACGGAATGGCCTTGTTGAACGGTTTCTTCATATAGAGCAAGTTGTAGCTGAGCATCATCAAGTGAAAGTAGTGCCCGGGCATGTCCATTGTCGATTTGTTTGTTTTTCAAACCGATTTGTATTTCTGCCGGAAGTTTTAATAAGCGTAAGAAATTTGCGATTGTAGTGCGGTTTTTTCCCACTCGTTCGCTTAGTTTCTCCTGAGTCAGTCCGTATTGTTCGATTAGTTTCTGATAGGAGAGGGCAATCTCGATAGCATTCAGATCTTCGCGCTGTATGTTTTCGATCAGGGCCATTTCCATTACGTTTTCATCTTTAGCCGTACGGATATATGCCGGAATTGATGTTTTTCCTGCGATTTTAGATGCTCTGAACCGACGTTCACCGGCTATGATCTGATAGGATCCGTTTCCGGTTTCCCGTAATGTGATCGGTTGTATGATTCCGATAGCGGCAATAGAGGCTGCCAGTTCGTCGAGAGCAGTCTGATCGAATTCTGTGCGGGGTTGTTCCGGATTCGGAACAATTTTCGATATTTCGATTTCGCTGATAGAAGAAGATCCGCCTGCTTTTATTTCGTCCATCATGATTAACGCGTCGAGTCCGCGTCCTAATGCGCTTTTCTTATTTGGGTTCATAGTGAATGTTATTGTTTGCGATTAAGCAATTCTTTGGCCAACTGCATGTGATTGACGCTTCCGCGTGAATCCGGATCGTAAAGTAAAGCCGGTATGCCATGGCTTGGAGCTTCGCTGAGACGAATATTTCGCTGAATGACAGTTGTGAATACCAGTTCGCGAAAATGTTTTTTCAATTCTTCATAGATTTGGTTGGCCAGTCTTAGTCGGGCATCGTACATGGTCAGAAGGAAGCCTTCTATTTCGAGAGTCGGGTTCAGTTTTGATTTAATGATTTTGATCGTGTTCAATAATTTACTGATCCCTTCAAGTGCGAAATATTCGGCTTGTACGGGGATGATTACGGAGTCGGCTGCTGTTAGTGCATTGACGGTTATCAATCCCAGGGAAGGTGAGCAATCAATCAAAATGTAATCATAATCTTGCTTGATGTCTTCTAACTGCTCGTTTAAAACTTTCTCGCGGTTGCTGATGTTGAGAAGCTCGAGTTCGGCTCCTACAAGGTCAATACGGGAAGAGATAATGTCAAGTCCGTCAACGCATGTAGGAAGAATAGCTTCTTTAACCGGAATACGGTCAATCAAACATTCATAAACGGATGCTTCTACCGAGCGAATGTCAATGCCTAAACCAGATGATGCATTTGCTTGAGGGTCAGCATCGATCAGTAATACTTTCTGGTCGAGAGCCGCCAGTGAAGCTGCCAGATTTATGGATGTGGTTGTTTTGCCTACACCTCCTTTTTGATTGGCTATAGCGATAACTTTTCCCATTCTATTTTATATTTTATCCAAACAAAGAAAATAATAAAAAAGAAAACAGATTGAAAACTTTGGGGCTTATTTTCTTTTTTGTTGATAAATAAGCGTCTTTGTTGAAAACTTAATGGTTGTTTTTATTCTGATTTTGAGAATAAAGGGAGAAATCGAACGGGCCGTAAAATGTATTTCTGTAACCTCTGAGATTTGATTGGAATGAAAATGGGGTATTCCGATGCACCGAAGTTTATCGAAATACCCCATGGGATAAAAACCGATTGTGTCGGTTGAAATTTATTATTTGCAAATTGTCATTAACGTTTTGCTATTTTCATCAAGAAGATCGATGCAATTTCCTGATTCGGAGCTGCGAACTTTTCTGGTTGCATTGATTGCGTTCAAAACTGCCTTTTCTGTTTCCATATCCGGGCAGAACATCATCGTTGTCTGGCCATTTTCAGAAAACTTTAATTCGCCAGTCGAAGGATTGTATGTATAAGATGAGTTGTAAATATTACATCCTAATTGGGCATGAATGCGGTTTTCGGCAGCAAAATCGATGAATGGTGTTTTTTCGGCTTTAGCCTCTTTTCCATCTATCAAAGTGATATTCCATTTGCCCGCAAGTTGTTCGGGTGAGATTGTTTTTTCTGTTTTCGTAGTTTTGCATCCAAAAGTCAGAATGGATGCTGCTATAACGAGCATTGATGTTACTTTTTTCTTCATAAGTTTATAGTTGATTAAAAAGTAAGATGCATTTAATAGAGAAAACGCATCTTTCGGAATAAAATAAATAGTTTTTTATAACAGGTTGGCTCCTGTTACTTACAAAAGTAAGCTGAATTTTTGTAAATTTGAGCCATACGTAAAGAAAAACATTATGGTAAATAAAGACACAAAACCGGTTATTCTGATAACGAATGATGATGGGGTAGATGCAAAAGGTATTAAATCTTTGACCGAGGCTTTGCGTGGGTTGGGGCGGATTCTGGTGGTGGCTCCTGATTCAGGGCGTTCGGGGCAGTCGGGGGCGATTACGCCAAATCGGCCGCTTGATTTGTTGAAGATTCATGACGAAGAAGATCTTCAGATTTATCAAACCAATGGGACGCCGGTGGACTGTGTGAAGTTGGCTATGCATGAGTTGTTGGAGGATAAACCCGATTTGCTGGTGTCTGGAATTAACCATGGGTCGAATGCCGCAGTCAATATTTTGTATTCAGGAACAATGGGTGCTGTCCTGGAAGGCTGTGTTATGGGAGTTTCTTCAATTGGATTTTCTTTGTGTGATTTTGATAAGGATGCGGATTTTGAAGTTACAATGCGTTTTGCGCGTTCAATAGCCAAACAGGTCCTTGACCGGGGAATGGAAACCGGAATTTGTCTGAATGTAAATGTCCCTGTTGTCCCGGAGATAAAAGGTATTAAAGTTTGTCGTCAGGCGGCTGGTTATTGGACGAAAGAATTTGAGCGGCGCCAGGATGACAGAGGTGCTGAGGGGTATTGGCTAACCGGGTATTTCCACAATCTGGAGCCTGATGCGCAAGATACGGATGAATGGGCTTTGAAAGAAGGTTTTATTTCGGTTGTTCCTTGTCGCATTGATATGACAGCACATCGGGTTATTAATGATTTTGCTTATCTGCAGAAATAAATGTCGGATGCCATGGGTGTTTGACTGAATATTAATGAATAAGATTTTTTTATTGAATGAAATATTATCTCATAGCTGGTGAGGCATCGGGCGATTTGCATGCTTCTAATTTGATGCGAGCATTGCGGGAAAAGGATCCCAATGCGGAGTTTCGTTTTTTTGGGGGTGATCTGATGCAGGCTCAGGGAGGGGAATTGGTGAAGCATTACCGGGATATGGCATATATGGGGTTTGTGCAGGTGGTAAGGCATTTGCCGACTATTATGAATAATATGAAAACCTGTCAGCAGGATATTCGCTCTTATCAGCCTGATGTGGTAATATTGGTTGATTATCCGAGTTTTAATCTAAAGATAGCTCGTTTTGTAAAGGAGAAATTAGATATACCTGTTCATTATTATATTTCGCCTAAAATATGGGCATGGAAAGAATATCGCATCAAAGAGATTAAGAAGTATGTCGATAAGATGTTGTGTATTCTGCCTTTTGAGGAGAGTTTTTATGCGGGACATGATTATGCGGTAGAATATGTCGGGAATCCGACGGTGGATGAGTTGACAGTTTTGCTTCAAAATAAAACAAGCGACAAGGATTTTAGACGCAAATATGAACTTTCAGGTAATGGAATTGTTGCCATTTTAGCGGGAAGCAGAAGGGCTGAGGTTCGTGAAAACTTGCCCAAAATGCTGGAGGCATTGAAGTCATTCCCGGAATTACAGCCTGTGATTGCCGGTGCTCCTGGATTGACCTTTGAATTTTATCGGGAGATTTTAGGAGATTCGGGGGTGAAAGTGATTTTTAATGCAACGCATGAGCTGTTGCTTCATGCGGATGTGGCGGTTGTTACTTCCGGAACAGCAACGCTTGAAACGGCAGTTTTGGGCGTGCCTCAAGTTGTTTGTTATCACGTGGGAGGTGGTCGCTTCTTTTATGAGCTGATGAGTCGTGTGTTGAAAGTGAAATATGTTTCATTGGTAAATTTAATTGTGGATGATCATGTCGTAGCGGAATTGCTGGGGTATAAATTTACTCCGGATAGCCTGATAAGGGAGCTTCGGCGTATAACGGAAGATGGCCGTGAACGCGAAAAAATGTTAGAAGGGTATCGTCGGATGATGCAATGTCTGGGTGGTATAGGGGCTGCCGAAAAGGCTGCAGGTGCTGTCGTTAAAGATTTGGTCTCCAGGGATCGGTCTTGTTGACGGAGGGTTTGTTCGTTGATTTAATATTACTTTGGTTATGAAAAGAGGTTTGATTGTTTTTGCTTTGATGTCATTCGTTGTTTTCCTTTTTGTATGCTGTGAAGAAGAGGATGATAAATACTCTTTGGATAAATATTATCAATCGATAGCTATTATACAGGGTGATGGTGCTTCTGGTAGTACGGGTAGTTCGTATTGGTTGAAACTAACGAATGGAGATCTGCTTTGGCCGGTGAATCAAAGCTGGCTTCCTGTATATGGCGGTGAAGTAGGTACGCGGGGGTTTGCGACTTATAATCTGGTTGGTGGTTCAGATGGGCAGTTTTCTAATCTGATACGTTTGATTGGGATATCCGGGATTTTAACGAAGGATATTATTTTTTGGACAAAGGAAAATGCTGATACGGCAGTTTTGAAGCAATGGGATCCGGGTGTCATTACTCAGGCTTGGTTGGAAAAAAGCGATTCGACTTATCTGAATGTCATATTTGAATACAGAGCACACAAAAATGTGATTCACTATATCAATCTGGTGCAGGATGAG
>JBOFCW010000046.1:0-4415 GCA_051646395.1 Bacteroidales bacterium | reverse complement strand
ATTTGCGTTCTTTTCGAACGAGAAAAGAGTTACCCGTATGAGTGAATTGAGGAACAATCCGGGCAATACGCCACGATGAAGCCTCTTTGAAATTCGTATGGAAAAAATTTAATTCTGGATTTCGGTGAGTTACCCCCTCCGGAGTGTTTTTCAAAAAAGACAGATCAAACCAAAAATCCTGTCCTGTATATAATGAAAGAGCGCGCGTACATGCATACTGTAACATTTGATTTCCAAGTCCTCCCTGTAATCTACAAATAATCATAATGTCAGAATAGTTTAATTTTGGGCTTTGATCTTTCCTTTCCTTTTGTAATATCTACCATACCAATATCCAAGAAAAGGATTTAAAGAATAGGCATAATATAACTTATAGAAAGCTTTGTTAGTCCGGTATTTCTTTAATTCCGGAAATTTTCGGTATAAACTCATAGCCTCCTTACTCATTTGCCGGAGTTCCTTCGTATATCCGATGTAAATCACGTTATTGAACGATTGAATTTTCAAGGATGCTAATGCTATCTCCAATTTCCCCAAAACATCTTTGTTTGAGAAGAAAGAAAATATCAAATCAGGGAAAAGCAGCATTTCATTTATTTTTGTCGGGGTAATAGCTGCTGTCGAAAGAGAATTTTCCCTAATGATATAATGAAGCAGTGGCGAATGATCCAGTACTTCTATTTTTTTTGCATAATAAGCTATTTGACAGGTTAGATAAGCGTCTTCTCCTATCATAACCTCATGAGTGAAGTTGATCTCATTTTGATAAATAGCTCGCTTGTGCAGGTAAGACCATACGGCGAAATATCCCCCATTCTTTAAAATACGGTTCAAAAAATCAATCGGAGTATAATTATTACAGGTATGTTTTGCTGAAGGTTCCAGTTTTCCGTCAATGTCATGATCAAACCAGAAATCAAAAAGAAGCATATCTGCATCCGTATCCTGAATTTTACGATACAACACATCATAAGTATCCGGTTCTATATAATCATCACCGTCGAGATGATGAATATATGTACCTGTCGCTATTTCAACTCCGGATTTACGTGCATATGACAAACCTTCGTTTTTCTTATCGACTAACTTTATTCGTTTATCTTTTTCCATGTACTGACGAATGATAGAGAGAGAATCATCGGTACTCCCGTCATTGACAACAATAATTTCAATATCGGAAAATGTTTGATTCACTACAGAATCCAAACAGCGAGTTAAATATAAAGAGACGTTATAAACCGGTATAACCACGGATATTGCCGGACAAATATTCTGCATAATGTATTAATAAATTTTTTCTCTACTCCCCACTATACTCCGCCTGCAAACTCCCGAGCGGCAGTTTCCCTTCCACCTTGAGCGGTATCTTGCGGCCGTCGTCGCTTAGCCAAACTTCGATCGGCGGATCTTCATCCTTCAGGTTGTCGTCGTTGAGGAAGGACAGATTGATGCGGTATGCGGGAAATTGTTTCTTATTGCGTAGCGTAACCAGCGTACGGCCCATGTATTTCACGTTCATCGTGATCAGTTTACGACCGGTGAAAACGGGGATGTTGACGGAATGGTACATTTTGAACGAATCCAGATCGAGCGTGCGCAGGTAATAAAATACCGAGAGCATATCGTAGGGTTGCGACTTCGTCCAGATCAGCGTATCGCGATTGGGTTTGTTTTTGCGTTCGAGCGTAATTTTGCCTCCCGCCTGATTATCCTTGTAGACGTATTTCAGGAAGTCTTTCGACTGATGTTTTCCTTCGTTCGCAATCTTATCATAGTAAAGCGGGATGACGCGCTTACTCGTCACCGCATTGAGCGTATCGCGCACGGCCATGATCTTATCCGCAAAACTAAGTGTTTTGCAGGAAAGCTTCATCTTGTAGGCCGGCTTGCCTTCGAAGTGTGTATCCTTGATATGCAGCGTACCCTGCGCGGCTTTTTTCCAGATGATACCCCAATGATAATAAATATCATAATGAAGCGTTTCTCCCGGAACGAAAGGGTGATCGTTCTGCGTCTCCGCATTTGCGGGAAGTATTCCCGACAAGCAGAAAACCAGAACCCAAAGCCACAACAACTTTGGTCCGGCGATCTTAACGACGGTAAGGTTGTGGCGTTCCGCCCGAGAAGTTACCGCCGCCATAAGGGTTGTTCTGATTGCCCGAACCCATGCCCGGACGTCTGTTCGGGTTTTGGTTCTGATTCTGATCCCTGTTGTTATCTTGCTCATTTTTCTTCTTTTCCTCTTTCGGTTTATTCTTAGTGATATCGAGCGGTTTTTGCTTTATGAGCGGCTTCGCATAAATATCCCAGTCTTGCTTCACATCCCAGTTAGCACGAACATTGAGCGATTCAGGAAAATAACGCACCTCTTCGGGCTGCGTTTTCGTTTCATAATTACCCGTGTCGTATTTCCCGTTTCCGTTCCTATCTAACACGATGCGAGCGTAATATGTTCCCGGCTTGACATGAATAAACTTGGCTTCACCGTTTTTAACCTGCGCCTTGGCTACCGCCGCGTCCTTGCTGTCGAGCAATTCGACAAAAGCGGAATCTTTCACTCCCGCCACGGCGAACATCAGGTTGCCGTATTCTTCGACGGTTTTGATTTTGAATGTCTTCGAAAACGTATTATTGAATGTGCCGTACCATCCGTTAATGGCGGCCGAATCGATGGTCATCACATATTCTTCACCCGGCGTAAATTTCCCTTTCAGTTCATAATCACGCATTTTGCCCGGTACCAATACCAGCTCGGAAGGCTGAAGAACATAGACCGAATCTTTTTTCAGCTCCAGACGTACATTTTCCTGGCTGAAATCAAGGATAGGTTCGTCGAAGGAGATACGCGGACGCACGCCGATATCAAGTGACGATCCGATCTGATCTTTGATCGGCAGAAAAGCGATCTTTACCGAATCTTCCGCAGCTCCTTTCTTCTTCTTTTTGGCTGCTTCCTCTTTCTTCTTCTCTTCGGCTCTCTTCGCTCCGCGCACGAACAATTCGAGCGTATCCGTTTTAGGTACAAGCTGGTTCAGCGTATCCGTATAGAGATAGGTCGCTTCCAGTTTGAGCGTATCCATCTTATACAGCAAAGAATCTCTGATCCAGTAGGTGATCGTATCCATCTTTGGCGAGCTTTCAATCAGGGCCCAGTCTGTCTCGTCAAAATTCAGACCCTTTATCGCCGGAAGCGAATCTTCGGGTGCACTGAAATAGAGCGTGACTTTGTTATTCTGCAAACGTTCGCCTTTTTCGAAATAACGATTCTTCTTATCCTCGCCGAACGACAATAAAATCAAATCGTCCGGAAAATAGTGCGTAACATCATGTACGCGGATCGAATCCACCGTGATCGAATCTTTCCAGATCGTATCGCGATGCATCTTCACCTCGGTATAGGGCACGACGATGGAATCCAGAAACGCGATTTCCTCGTTGGGAAGGTCAAACATGTAGTTGCTGTTGATATCCTTCAACGCATACACTTTATAGGAGCCCGGAGTAATGTTACGGATGAAGAATTTGCCCAGTTCATTGGTTTTACCGATACGCACGAAAGGCTTTTTCTGAAAAGCAGAATCTGCCAGGTCCGGTTGCAAACCGACATACATCCCGGTCACCGGCTCCAGATCGGCGGCATTCAGCACTGTCCCCGATACCTCAAGCGTATCGATCACATCCCCGGTCGAAAAGGCCAGCGAAAAGTCTTTCAACGGATTACCTTCGTTGTTATCCTGAATGGCATCGCCAAACTCAATGGTATAAGTCGTATTAGGCAACAGCGAGTCTTTCAGCTCTACCGTCACCGTATGGGCATTCGATTTTACGATCGGAGGGGTTACCTGCGGAGGGGAAACAACCACTTTTTCAAACGGTTTGTCGAGCTTTATATTTTCATTGAATATGATTTCGATCTTTTGTCCCTTCACCCGGGTTTGCTTCGGCGTAGGCTTGCTTCTGACGAATACCGGTGGCTCTTCATCAACCGGACCACCTCCGGGACGAGCCATATTGGCACAAGCATAAAGTGTCATTCCGATAATAACTACCATTATCGAATAAATAATATGAAGCAAAAATCTGTTTTCACGAAAATTCATAATCTATTATCCTTATTTAAAGGCAAAGATAAGAAAATCTGTAACGAAGTTGCCAACCGGCCTGTTTTCCTTTTTCCGTCGGCCAGTTTTCCTTTTTCTACCGGGTTCGGAATCCGTCTTTCCCCCGTATCCGGCCTGTCTCTCAACGAAAGACGACCTGTCTCTCCCTGAGAGACGGACCGGATCTCACCGAAGGACGGACTGTCTCTCACCGAGAGACGGACCGGATCTCCCTGAGAGACGGGCTGTATCTCACCGGGAGCCACCAAAAAGGGGTAGCAGAAAATCGAAGTGCACTTCAAAGACTTTTGTCAG
>JBOFCW010000037.1:0-3224 GCA_051646395.1 Bacteroidales bacterium | reverse complement strand
GACTGGTCTAATTCCAAATCAGACAATACAATGATTGATTTAGGATTTGATTTCAAACCCGTTAAAGGATTAACGATCAGCGGACAGGGAGTATACAAAGGATACGAATCAAAATCAAAAAGCTATACAGGATTATTTGATGATGCTATTGATTTTTTATCCAATAAGCCGATTCCGGGAACAGGTGTTTACACCAATAAAATGGATATGAACTGGTATAGCTCCAACCGTATGCTTTACATGGCAACAGCTAAATATGACTGGAGTAATACCGTTAATGATCTTTCGGCTTTAATTGGTGCTTCTTACGAACACTTCAAAGGTGAGACCCAAAAGAGTAGTCGCAAAAACTTTCCGACAGACGGGCTTCCTGATATGAATGCAGGTTCTACAGCCGAAATGACAAATGAGGGAGGAATGTCTGAGAATAAGATCGGATCATACTTTGCCCGTATCAATTATTCTTTGATGGACAGATATCTTTTAGAGGCTAATGTTCGTGCCGATGGTTCTTCGAGTTTCCACGAAGACAACCGCTGGGGTGTATTTCCTTCTTTCTCTGCCGGATGGAGGATCAATCAGGAAAGCTTCCTGAAGGATGTCAGCTGGATAGATAATCTGAAAGTCAGAGCTTCATGGGGTAAACTGGGTAATATCAACAATGTTGGCTATTATGACTATTTCCAGAATTACAGCAACAACCAAAACTTTAACTTCGAAGACGTTCCGGTTATAGGTATTGTTGAGACCAAACCCGCAAACAAAGGTTTAGGCTGGGAAAAAGTTGCTATCACCGATTTTGGGTTAGACTTTGATATATTCCAGGGTAAACTGAACATCGTTGCAGATTATTATATCAAACAAACCAGCGATATCCTGCTTGCATATAATGTACCTCTTGAAACAGGGATTACATCTATGCCTGCACAAAACATCGGTAAAGTAAGAAACAACGGATTCGAATTAGCACTAACACACCGCAGCTCAATCGGAGCTGTAAATTACACTGTTGGAGCAAATTTTGCATGGAATAAAAACAAAATCACTGATTTAGGAAATGCCGATAATGATATTCGTAACGGAGGTGATAAGATTCGCTATATTCTGAAAGAAGGAGAATCGATCGGTTCATTTTACGGATATAAAACAGATGGTTTATACACACAGGATGAAATTGACCGCGGAGAATATTACAAGTTAGGCCGTGTACCTAATGCCGGAGACATTAAATATGTACCGCAAAGAAAAGATGTGCCTTACGGAAGTGATATCACGGCTGAAGATCGTACAATCATCGGAAAAGATGTGCCGGATTTCACCTATGGATTAAACATCAGCCTGATGTATAAAAACTTCGAACTAACTGTCTTTGGACAAGGAGTGAGCGGAACCATGGCTGCTTTTGAATCTGAACAGGTTTGGGCATTCTTCCTGAATGCAAATCCGCGCCAGTTCCATATGGACCGCTGGAGTCCGAATGACCCGAATCCAGGCGCTTCATATCCTCGTATCTACGGAGGTCACAGTTTAGACAATTACAATCAAAACTTCAGTGATTTCCAATTATTTGACGCGGACTACTTCCGCTTCAAAACTATCACATTGGGATATCAGATGCCAGCTAGTTTATTGAAAAGTACACCTTTATCAGGCGTAAAATTCTTCCTGACAGGAGAAAATCTGATGACAATTCGCGCTGATCACAAAATGAAAGATTTCGATCCTGAATCGCCATCCGGAAGGGGTCTGGGTGCTTTAGGTGAAAAATCGGTTGCTTTTGGAGTAAATGTTTCTTTTTAATGACTAAAACGACTTAACGATGAAAAATACATATTCAAATACACTTAAAATAGCAGCATTTGCATTATTAATCGGTGGTATGTCCGCTTGTGATCTTAATGTAGTTCCCCCATCGGATATTGCTGTTGAGAATTTCTGGCAAACCGAAAAGGATGCCTGGTATGCTCTCAATGCTTGTTATGCCCAAATGCCCGGAATGGATATCTGGGACGAAATGTGTACAGACAATGCTCACAGTCATAAACCGTGGGAAGGTCCGTTTGAGCTTATTCAACAAAATGGTTTGACGGCTTCCGAGAATCGCGGATACGATTTTTCCACAATCCGTATTGTCAATAATTTCCTTGAGAATGTAGATAAATGCCAGATGTCAGATGCGCTACGTGAGCGCATGAAGGCCGAGGCTCGTTTTTTCAGAGCACTCTCCTATCTGGATTTAACTACAAAATTTGGCAAGGTTGCAATAATAACCACAGTATTACCTTATGATGCACCTCCGGTGGCACGTAACAGTGTTGATGAAGTCCGGGCTTTTATTTTGCAGGAATTAGCTGACATTGCAGCTATTTTACCTGAATCTTATAACGGAGATACGATGAATGAGCGAGGCCGGATCACGGCTAATGCAGCTAATGCCTTACGAGCCAGAGCAGCATTGTACTTCAACAATTTCCCTGAAGCAGAAAAGTCAGCAAAAGCGATTATTGATTCGAAACAACATGCCTTATTCCGCATTTCTGAATTGACAGATGCGCAAAAGCAAGAGGCTGATGAAATGTATCAGTATGTTGATTTCGAAGCAAAAGGCATTGACAAAGACAAATTCATCAAAGGAATGTTCAGTTATGAAGCCTTGTGGCATAAAGAGAATGCCAATCCCCGTAATCCGGAATATATTCTGACACGTGGATTTATGGCAGATCCCAACAATTACGACTGGACCCGCTATACATATATCCGTCCTAGTCAGCTGGTATCGGGATATTGTTCGTTTGAACCTATGCAGGATTTGATTGATGCCTATTGGGACATTGACGGCAAAACGATTCGTCCATCTATATCTATGGAACAAAGAGCCGCTAATTATGCCGAGATCTACGATGAGGTAAAAGACCTGGATCAATCAGGCTATATTAAAAAAGTAGCAACTATGGATCTGAAAAAATATCCATATATGCAGGAATTCCGCAATCGCGATGCGCGTTTGTATGTGTCGATGCTCTTCCCATTTAAAGGCTGGCATGAAACAGACTTCAAAGGAGGTACTTTCTATTATCGTTGGGATCCTTCAAAAGCCGGCAAAGATGGGAATGAATCCTATTCGGGATACTGCTATCGTAAAATGGTTGCTTTACAAGCTTACGACAACTGGGCTAACGTAGAGGATTATCCGGTTATCCGATATGCCGAAGTGCTATTAACCT
>JBOFCW010000036.1:0-4599 GCA_051646395.1 Bacteroidales bacterium | reverse complement strand
AATACAATAATAATTAACGACGAATAGTTATTTTCATAAGCAATATTCCAATCATGATCCAGAACAACTCACGGATTCGGGTAATCATACTTACCGAAACACTGATTCCCGGAATAATTCCGATCGTGGCGAAAGCCAGGTAAAGTCCCCCTTCGCGGGTACCGAGTTGCATCGGCGAAAAAAACAAAATATTGGCGAATAACGAAGACAAAGCCACTACGATCAATGCGTCGAGATAAGTAGCATGATGCCCCAATGCATAGACGATAATCAGAATTTCCAGACAATTGACCAGACGTGCAATAAATTCGAGGATCAATGAAAAGTAGAAACTTTTTTTTCGGGTACCGTGCAAATCCTTAATCTGCGAATCAATCAGAATAAGTTTCTCCCGGGTAGCTTCAGACATATTCTTGATTTTTTTCCCTATAAATGGAATTTTTTCTCCGATACGACTCATTTTTACAACCAATCCCTGCTTATATCCCCGAAAAAACAAAAAAATCAGGATCAGACAAGCCGCAACCATAGCAGTTAGCGCAATGGAAACGATTTTGGAAACCGGCACAAGCCAGGCAATCAGCACAGCTCCGGTCAACCAAAAAAAGAAATGAGAGCAAACATGCATCATGGCATAAAGAATTACATTTGCCGTCGCCTTCTCAGTAGGCATATATCTCCTCAATTCCATAATACGATAAGGCTCACCTCCTGCCAATCCCATCGGGGTAACATAATTAAGAGCATATCCGGAAACAGTAAACTTGAATACGGCACCGAACGGGATTTTCGTTGTCGTATCTTCCCTGAGAATCACATACCAGGCGCACGTGTTGACCAGATAAACCAACGCCCAGACACCGATAATGGCAAAGAACCACCATCCTGTTTGTCGGATGTTATCAAAAATCACATTGACCCCGATGGTATAAACCATAAAAAAAAGGATTGCGATACCAAAAACGAATGCAATATTGCGCCAAATGGCAGACTTATTGGATTTCACCTGTTGTGATGTATTTAGTGAAATTTCTGCAGATTCTTTCATGTTTGACAACCATATAAAACAACATACCATTCAAAACAAACAATTCGAATACGAAATAAAGCCAGGGCATATCCAGAAAAAGACTGACGAAAAGGGCAATTACCCTGGTATTGAAAGAAAGCATGTTGGTATATTTCATCAAAGGCTTACTTTTGCTCCGAAATGCCTCATTGAGTTTATGCGGAATGGCTCCATTTGCATAATTCGTTTTAATTTGCTTACGGAATTCCTGCATAGACGGCGTTACCGATTCCTGATTACGTGTATAATTATAGTAAAACCAAATGAAAACCTTGTATATCGGATCTTTGCCAAACTTTAATTCATTAAGTTCATTTTTCACCTTCACCGAATCATCAAGCTCGCTTCCGTTTTTACCTTTCACAAAAAAAAGATGAAAGTTGCGGTAATAATCGGCAAGAGCAGCTTGCTTGGTATGCCAATATCCGGCAAAAGCCCCCAATAGCCAAATATAAATACCCCATTGAGGCGTAAGACGCAAGCAAATAGCCGCATAAATGGTTATGAACCAAATATCTCCACAAGCTCCGTCTAAAATTCTACCAAAACGGGAAAAATTACCGGTAAGCCGTGCCAATTGGCCGTCTGCACTATCATACGTATTCGCCCAAATAAGTAAGAACATACCGAGGATATTCAGCCATAAATCCTGAAAATAAAACAGAATACCCGCTGCTACACCCAAAAAGATAGACAATACTGAAACCACATTGGGAGTAACTCCTATCCGATCAAAAAAAAGAGCCCACAGATATCCGAGAGGTCTATAAAAGTTCAGGTCGATGAATTCTTCTGTGTCTAATGATTTAAGCGACTGCTCATAAGAGTATCGCTTTTTTTGTTGTGTCATAACTTCCATTCTTCAACAAATTATCTCAACTTTAATGTATGATTAACAACTTTGAATGCAGCCAATGAGGCCTCTTGCAATATGCAACGGGCAATATTCGGAGAAGCCAGATCGCGGCAAGGTGCAAAACTGGGCCAATCATTGAAGTCGATGATCCGTATCGAGCCATCTTCAGCCACAATACAATCACCACCATAAATCTTTACACCCAATACTTCTGATGCCTGATGGCATATGTTTTTCAGGTGATCCGGATCAAAAGACAATCCCCTGGCTGCACCATTGATTTTTTCCAGACCAAACTTACTGTGATTCATATCATAAGGATAGAACCAATGGAAAAAACCGGTATCCGCAACGCCGTAGAATTTAATCAGATCACCAGATAGGTGTTCGTTTATAACTGCGCTTTCTATACCCCGCAATGCATATTCAGACAAGATGTTTTGTCCTTCCTGAGGATTGCGTACAAAACTCACATCTTCGCGATGAATCGCATGAAAATCCCCCCGCTTTATCCAGCAAGGAATAAAATTATCATGATCCAAAAATGATTGTACGTTATCTTTGGTCTGAACAATAAGGCTCCGTGGGTGAGGAACCCCGTGCGATAACAGTAAACGTGTCATTTTCTCCCGGGTACAGTTTTCTATTCCGAATCCGGAGTTGACGATAACGGTTCCTTGCTCTTGTAACTGCTTCAGGCGAACGATTGTCTGCTGATTGCGAGCCATCGTAAAAATTACAGGTGCCTTAATATCCGATAGAAGAAACTCCTCCTCATTATATATCGTTATTTCGCAACCGGCTTCCTGCAGATGTCGCACTGTCTCATTAAATATGGCCGCATCATTACCAATATGATTGGGCGAATATTGATTTGATCGGGTAACACCGATCATCCGAAAACCTTTCATACGTTAATTACTCTTTTAATAATGCTTCGGCAATTTGAATGTCGGAAGCATGATCCACATCAATAATCTTTTTAAACGGAAAAGCTTTGAGTTTGACTCCCTTTTCGACCAACTCCCTCTGGAAATTCCGCATACGGGAACGATTTGCAGAAACGGCACCTTCTAAAACAGGAAAAACCGATGATGAAAGACAATAGATTCCTCCAGAAATATATTTCGAACCGGGGTAATCGTTGTCGTGAAAGCCTTTTATGAATAAGTCTTGCGTCACATCAACATAAAGTGGAGACTCGTCTTCGATAAAGTCTGTGACTGCAAATAAGCCATCAGCGTCTGTTTCCGATTCAAATGTGTCTATATACCGAGAAAACTCCTCCTCCCGGAAAATTGTATCAACCGTAGTCAGACAAAACTTTCCATGAGGCAATATTTTCGACAATTCATAAAAACTGTGCATCGAACTGGGGGTAGTTTTTACAATCAGGTGAAAAGGAACCGGAAGATGTTTTTCTCTTAGATAGGTTTCCACTTCTGTCATGTACTCATTGACAATGATTGAAATGGAATCTGCATGATTTTTCAAAAAGATACGGATCAGGCGATCGATCATTTTTTCACCATTCAGTTCTACAAGCGGTTTCGGAGCAACGACTCCCTCCTTTGCAAGGCGGGAGCCATCTCCGGCCGCAATTACGGCATAATTCATAGGATATTTTTATTCTGCAGCAGGTTCTGTAGTAAGATCAAGTTTTTCATTGTCCCCGCTCTTGTCAAAATATTGTTTACGTAACGGATTACGACGCATTTCGTGATATTTTATGCGCGAATGATATACATCAATCGCAGTATAAATCGCTTGTCTGAATGAATCTTCACAGGCAAGATTCTGACCTGCGATGTCATATGCTGTCCCATGAGCAGGAGAAGTGCGAATAATAGGCAGTCCCGCAGTAAAGTTCACACCATCTTCCATTGCAATCGTCTTAAACGGAGCCAATCCCTGATCATGGTACATTGCCAGAATAGCATCAAAATGAGCAAACTTTCCGGCACCGAAGAAACCATCGGCCGGATATGGACCAAAACATAAGATTCCGTCCTGTTGTGCGATTTGCATCGCCGGTATTATCTGCGTCTGCTCTTCAGTACCGATCAGACCATTGTCTCCCGCGTGAGGGTTAAGAGCGAGTACTGCTATACGCGGCTTCTGAATTCCGAAGTCTTGTTTCAAAACCTGATTAAGGATTCTCAATTTCGACAATACCGTATCTTTTGTGATCAAAGAAGCTATTTCCGACACGGGCACATGACCCGTTACCAATGCTACTCGCAACGTGTCTTTTAAAAGAATCATCAAAGATTTTTCTCCTTTGCCACATTTGTTTTCAAGATATTCCGTATGACCCGGAAATTCAAACCCTTCAGACTGGATGTTGTTTTTATTGATCGGTGCGGTTACCAGAACATCAATAAAGCCATTTTCATACTCTTCGACAGCCTTCTCGAGGGCCTTGAGTGCAGCATCTCCCGCAAAAGGGGTCGACTTTGTCAACTCAACTTTCACTTCATCATCCACACAAGTGACCATGTTGAGTTTCCCTTCCATCGCTTCGGATGCATTGTTGACCATATTGAAATTAACCGGAGCCAAATCAAGCACTTTGCGATTATATGCAGCAACTTTAGCGGATCCATAAACAACCGGTGTGCACATTTCTGCAATCCGCGGATCTGACAGAGTTTTCAAAATCACTTCATAACCA
>JBOFCW010000358.1:0-3319 GCA_051646395.1 Bacteroidales bacterium | reverse complement strand
CCAATGAAACGTTTTCCAATGCAGAACCGGTATGAAAAGCATAAGAGCCAATCGATTGTAAATTTTCAAGCTTATCCCAGTTTACCTCGACAAGATTCGTACAGTTATAAAATGCATAACTTCAGATTGAATCAAGTGTGATTGGTAATAAAATGGTTTTTAATGTACTCTTCTCCCGTAATGCCTCATAAGGTAAGAAATGAGGTATCGACTGATAACTTACCTGTGTTTGTTCAATATCTAATTTCTGCAAAACAGCAAGCTGATGTCTGATAAAAGAGAAATCATACTCATTTAACTCTCCGGTCAGACGTAAATCTTTCACTATCGGATATTGATGCGGAAGAAGCATAGACTCTAATGTTCCCGCAGCAGAAAGATGCACGGAAACAACCGGATCGACATCAAACAAGATCTCTAACTGAGATGTTTGTGTCAAAGCAGGCAATGTCAATTGATTTTCGTGAAGCTGACTCACCAGCTCTTCGCCATTCAAACGAACCGATGCAACGCGATAAGTCGATTCTGGATGGAATGTAAAGACCGGAGCATCTCCCTCTTTGATTGAAATCGTTGTTTGTGGCAGAAGCGGCGTATTCATATAATCGACACGTCCGTTCTCCCCAATCGTAAAATGAAGTTTATGCGCTTTGCCCGCTTCCGATTCTGAAGCAAACTGAATATTCAGTGTTGCATCACCATGAATAACGGGAGTCACATACACACTATCTTGCTGAACAATATTTGTCTGTCCGTTAAATGTCAGCTCATTTAAGATATAACCCGGTGCCGGATGAATAATGAAGCGTTTCATTTCTGAACTATCGGCCATTACTGTCATCCCATTGGTAACGTTCAATTCATCCGCGCGAACAGTACCTTCGCCCTGAATCTGAACCTGAATAGCAAACGGACGTAATGCAAATTCAATATCCAATACCCCGTTCTCGGTTCCTGCAGGCACAATAAAACGATCTGAAGGCGTTTGTTCATTTCCTAAGAAACGTACAGACTTAATCACGTAACCATCATTCGGAATAATATCAAAACGCGTTTCCAGTGCATCATGAAAAACAACCTGATTATTGGATATAACACCACTCTTATATTTGACCTGTCCTCCGGCATTGTGCTTAACCATCAATCCGATTTCGAAAATATCGTAGAACAGATTCCAGTGCTGTGCTTTTTCATACTCCCCTTTTGTGCCTACCGGTACAAATAATTTTGCTTCGTCCCAGTTTACACTTCCGAAAGTCATTTCCTGTATAGATGGTACGGTAGATGCTTTTACAACAATATCGCGTAAATTGCTACATCCACTAAATGGTGTTGAAAGATAGCGTAGTGATTCAGGTAAAATAACTTTACGCAAACCCGTACAGGAATTAAATACATCCGAGTCTATATTGCTCAGATTCTTACATACCGACAAATCGATTTCTGTCAGGGAAGAACAAGAAGAAAAGGTTCCCCAACTCAACGATATAATAGACGGAGCCAGGTTTACCTTTTTCAACGATGAACAATTATTAAAAACACCACTTCCCAAATGGGTTATTCTTTCACTTGCAGACATATCCACGCTTGTAATGCCTGAATAGTGGAATGCATCTGATCCGATATAGAATAACTTATCCGAAAAGATTAAATCGCCTTTCATGTTTCCACATGACGAAAAAGCAGACGATCCGATCGAATCGATACTCATGGGATCAAATGGGATCTGCTGCAACTGATAACAGTTATAGAAAGCCGATCCTCCAATTTTACTTACAGACTTGGGAGCAAAGAAATGAGTCAATCCGGACTTATCCCGCATTGCCTCTGCCGGTATTTCCGTTACATCAGTTCCGGAAATATCCACATAATGCAAACTCCCCATCTGCATTTTCATACTTGAGAAGTCACGCTGATCAAACTTCCCGGTCACAATTAATTTTGTCACACTCCCCAATGAGTACCCTTGTTCGCGGAGAGTAGCTGAAAGCTTTCCTGGTTCTGTGAGATGTACTTTTGCTTCAATCACTGCCTCCTGTGCGACTAGTGACATCTGAATGCAAAAAAGAAGAATAAATAGGTAAATTTTCCTCATATAAACTGTTTTTTAATTTCGTGCCCCAAAGTTAATTATTTTTTACACAAAAATCGCGCTATTTTTACATTTTGTTACGCTAAAAACCTATTTATATGGAATAAAAAACATCTTGAAAGACAGCGGATTTAACAGGAGGTAAGAGGGATTAAGGAGGGTTATGCTCGGATGATCGTCGACGAGTTAGGCCATGAGGTGGATCGGAGGTAAACTCGCTTTGCTCGTTAGTGGAATTACTCTTTTAACTACAAACCAAACTCCTTTAACTCTTTCTTTATCGGCGTAGATGCAAAAAAGAACTCCTTTACCCTTCTTAACGGTGCCTGTCTCGGGAGCTATAACGAGATGAGATTTCTTGAAAGGCAAATTAAAATACCTCACCTCAATTAAGGTTATGATTGATCTGTCGATCTGTTTTGCAAACAAATCTATGATTGATTGATTTCGAATCTTCACTCATATCGTTTAACAAACGCTATGGACTCTTCTTCTCATAAATCAATCATCCAATCAATAACCTGATTCAATCTATTTCCTCAATTTGAAAGGCAAATTGAAAACCAATATAAATCCAATAACAAAGTGTATTTATTTTTCGCCTTAGGTGATTGAGCGTTAAAAAAAGAATGAATGGAGGACGATAAGAAGAGACTCAAGTTCTTACGGCTTGTCTCTTCTCGTCCGGAAGATATTCTTTTTAGCTCAATCATCTACAGCGACGGGGTTCTTTGTTTACTTTCTTGACCTGAAGCAAGAAAGTAAAAGCCAGTCCGGCTTAAGGACAAAGGCATTATCTCACGCAGATTTTATAGATTATTTCGGGCTTACGCCTGAAGCTAACGCTTCAATGAATCCATTCCTGATTGACTGATCTCAAACGAAGACGCTTGGATCTTTTCAATCAATAATAGATCCATCTCTAAATAATCTATTGATTCCGCTGATTAACACGGATTAAAAGATAAATTAAAATACCTCACCTCTATTATGGTCATAGATTGATCTGCCGATCTGTTTTCTCAATTTGAAAGGCAAAAGAGGATGTTGTAGTAGAGACGATATACATATCGTCTTGGTTCACAGTTATATGGCAATCGAATTTAACCAAATGTCAATTTGCACGTCACTTGTAGGGGCAAATCCTGGTACTGTGTCTCGGGAGCCATAACGAGATTTGCCCGTCTTCCACAACCGCACGGCATCCGAATTTAACGAACAGCAAAC
>JBOFCW010000242.1:0-4335 GCA_051646395.1 Bacteroidales bacterium | reverse complement strand
GATTTGCTTCAGGATGATTTTACACGCTTTATAGAGCTTAAATCAGGTAAGGCACAAGAGAATTACTATACCAAAGAGGTTTCACATAAAGAGAATCATTATGTACAGATGATGCTTTATTACGCGGTCCTTCAGTTTAACCTGGGATTGCATTCGGACCGGATTGATGCCTTTTTGCTTTATTCCAAATACCCGTTATTATACGGTATGGCTCCTTACTGGGGTTTGGTGAAACAGGCGATAGATCTCAGAAATCAGATTGTAGGCCTCGAATACCGATTGCAACAACATAATGATCCGGATTATTCCCGGCAAATCCTCTCTACTATCAATAGTGAGACGCTAAATACCCGGGGGAAGAAGGATAAACTCTGGATGCAATATCAAAAACCGCAAATCGATGCGTTCGCAGACAGGCTTGCGACGATGTCTGCTATCGAAAGCGATTATTATCATACGTTATTCACCTTTGTTACGAAAGAGCAATATACTGCCAAAGCCGGAGATACAGAGGCTGAATTCAACAAAGGCGTTACCTCTGTCTGGAATGCGACGCTCGAAGAAAAAGAGGAGGCCGGCGAAATAATCCGGGATATGCATCTGCTTCATTCCGAAATAACAGGAGATAAACATCTGCTTACGTTCAGCTTTTCTCAAATGGATGAAACGGTACTTCCTAATTATCGGACGGGAGATTCGGTCATGTTGTATCAGCGAAATTCTGTTGCAGACCAGGTGACAAACCGGCAGGTGTTCAAGGGTGCGATCGACCGGATCGATGCCAATACACTTACGTTGTCCTTGCGGGCGATACAGCGTAACCAGTCGGTCTTGCCTCAGAATGCGCTTTATGCTATTGAGCGTGATTATATGGATACCTCGTTCGGATCGATGCTTAAAGGATTATCCCAATTCGTATATGCTACGGATGAGCGTCGATCCCTCTTGCTGGGGCAGCGAATGCCTCGTATCGACCGTACGAGAGGGTATGTCCAGCGAGATCAGTCTGATGTGGAGCGGGTGGTGCGCAAAGCGGTAGAGGCTCAGGATTATTTTCTTTTGGTAGGACCTCCCGGCACGGGGAAGACTTCTTGCGCGTTGCGTCGAATGGTTGAGACTTTCTATGCCGATCCGAATCAGAATATTCTCTTGCTTGCTTATACGAATAAGGCGGTAGATGAGATCTGTCATTCGCTACTGTCTATTGACAAGGATTTTCCTTTTGTCCGTATCGGGCAGGAAGCCTCTTGTGATGAGGATTTCAAAACACGGTTGCTCAAAAACGTGATGGCGGATTGTGGTCGGCGTACGCAGGTAAGACAACGCCTGGATGAGTCGAGGGTATTCGTTGCTACGGTTGCTTCCATGTCACGTCAGGGAGAATTGTTTCGCTTGAAGCGTTTCGATGTGGCGATCATCGATGAGGCGACTCAGATTTTGGAGCCGCAATTGTTGGGCTTGCTTTGTGCTACTGATGCTTGCGGGCGTGATGCGATCCGAAAATTCGTATTGATAGGCGATTATAAGCAATTGCCGGCCGTTGTGGTTCAACCGGATGAAGCCGCCCTGATTCAGAGTGATACGTTGGCACGTATCGGGATGCGAAATCTGAAAGAATCTCTTTTCGAACGATTATACCGGTGGGAGCAGACTTGCGGACGCGCCGATTTTTGTGATATGCTATCCCGGCAGGGACGTATGCATCCTAAGATAAGTGCATTTCCCGCTTTACATTTTTATCATGGGCGTCTGGGTGAAGTGCCATTGGCTCATCAGCTGGAAGAGTGGGATGACTCGACGGTTGATGCTGATGATTTTGAAGCCTTGGTAAGATTGAAACGGTTTGTGTTTTTTCCTGCTTTTAAAAATAACCGTCTTTCTTCGAATAAGTTTAATCCTGAAGAAGCTGCTCTGGTAGGCCGTCTTATCGCATGCTGGTACGAGCAGAAACTCACGGCAGGCGAACAAGTGTCGCTGGCACAGGAGGTCGGGGTGATTACCCCCTATCGGAGTCAGATAGCGATGATACGCAAGGAGCTTCAGCGAAGAGGTATCCCTGAGGCAGATCAGATTGTAATAGATACGGTTGAGCGTTTTCAGGGTGGGCAGCGCAATCTGATGATTTATTCTTGTTGTATGAATGCCCCGTATCAACTGACTTTTCTCTCGAATACGATTGAAGAGGATGGTGCGGTGATCGACCGGAAACTCAATGTTGCGCTTACCCGTGCCCGGAAACAGATGTTTATCGTTGGGAATCCCTCTGTTTTGCAAAGGGATCCAATCTATAACAAGCTTATTCGTTATATGAAAGAAGAGAATAGTTATTATTTAGGTAAATAAGATCTTTTCGGGTCTTAAATATTCATTAGCCGGCAACCGGGCAGGATTGATAATGATCTGCCCGATTGCCGGCTAATTATTTATATCAGTATCCTCACACAAGACAGTTTTCGTTCGGATTGGAATTCAATTTTGACGGATCAGCCTTTAACAAGAAAAGCCGTTATGCTTTCCGGTGAGGAAGCATAACGGCTTTCCGTTTATAGTATTTAAACTTATTTTCTTCTGAAGTAGCTCAGTGTGAACGGGAAATCTTCTTTCATCAGTTTCTCTCCGTTTTCGCCAGGGAATTTCAGTTCGGGATAACGGTCTTCAGAAATAGACTCCTGTAAGAAGTCGGATGTCAGGTTCTCGTCATATAGCAATGACCAATGGATGTCCAGTTCGTCTTCTTCGGGATGTTCTTCGCGCAATGCAGCCATCATTTGTTCGGCTTCGGCTGTCTGTTCTTCCGTTGTTGGCATCACGGGAGTCTCTTCTTTGAAAAGATTCACTTCCTCTTCGCGAGATGAGATTTCTGCAAGCAGTTCCGGATCCGCGTCGTATCCGCGTAAATCGCCGATAAACCACCATTCACCCTGCCATTCTACGAAACCGGCATAAACGACTACCTCCTGCGATTTCAAATCTTTGGGATATCCGGCCAATGAGCGGTTCGTTACATGAAGGATGTCTCCTGTGGCAACATGTTTGAACTGTGCATACATCGAGTCTTGTTCCTGAAAAATGAAATACCCCGATTTTTTAGCGGTCATGCTCATCAACGGTTCGTATAATACATGTTCCTCGCCAAGTACGTTGGCCAGCCATTGAGCAGCTGTCATTTCAAAGAATTCAGTGATGTTGTTGAAAGAGAAGTCGGTCATCACCATATTGGCCATCTCTACCAGGTGATCTTCCATCTGGTTTTCTTTGGCAACGGCGGCAACATCGTCTAATTCTCTCTCCAGATCACGGCTGTTGAAAGAAAGTAAATATGATTCTGTTCCTAACCAGAAGAACTTGTTCTGTACTTCAAACAGATTTGCTTCATCACCGATGGCGAAAAATTCCTGTAGCTTTGTGTTTTCAGGAGCGGTTTCGTATTCACGGTCGAAAATCGGATATACGGCCTCTGCGATTTGCATAAATAGAGTTTCTTCCGGAGAGATGGCGATTTGCCCTTCATTGAGCTGTGTCAGGAAATGCCAGCAGATAAAACGGATGTCCGCTTCGTTAATCTCTTCTTCTGCATAATCGTCCGTATCATAATAAGGAAGCCATTTCCCGTATTTCTCCTGCATGGTACGTGTAAGCGTATTCCAGAGATTCGTACCCGAGATGATATCTTCGAAGTAGCTTGTAAGCATGCAGCTGAGTTGTTTTTGTTCTTCGTCCGATAAAAAAAGAAAATCAGCATCCGATATTGATTCTGTTGTCTTACCGATCGCTTCGCAAACTTCATTGCTGAGTTTTACATAATACAAGTCACTACTTGCTGAGTTTTGATATGGATGAAATGCTAACCAGTCGTTACTGAATATTTTCTGTTTATTTTTCTTCATAGCTATTCTGTTGTTTCATTGCAAAAATACGATTTCTTATGCAATTCTACTTGTAATTCGCTTGTTGTTCACATTTTTATAATTCTGGAGTTTCTGAAACACGTAAAGTTCGCTTAGTTGTGGTTAATATAGGTTAATTATGTGCTTTTTTGAAAGTGGGCTTTTGCATTTGTGGATTTTACCTCTATCTTTGCAGAAGTTTTTCATGGTATTAGATTTAAGGTTAATGAAGATTGGTTGTCGTGAGACAACCAATTTTTTTTGTATCTATACCAACCCCAACTCTTTTATTTGAAATACCCCTGAATATACGTTCTATTATACCCCACGCTTCTGTTTTAATCGAATTGAGCTTCTTCTCATTATTAATAATGTATCATAACCGGTTATTGGTTTATGTCTTTGTCATATTCAAATTTTGTTCCTTTGCTATCGACTGGCTTCTTTG